>NZ_JBBIAR010000019.1:0-136665 GCF_054185165.1 Bradyrhizobium sp. UFLA05-109
GACCACTTGCCGAACAGCACGCGGTCGCCGACCTGGACGTCGATCGGGATCAGCTTGCCGCTCTCGTCGCGGCCGCCCGGGCCCACGGCGATGATTTGGCCCTGCGAGGGTTTTTCCTTGGCTGTGTCCGGAATGATGATGCCACCAGCGGACTTCTCTTCGGCATCAATGCGCTTGACCACGACGCGGTCGTGAAGCGGACGGAAATTCATGCAGCTCTCCTAAATACTTGCATTCGTTTATGATTTCCAGATTGCTAGCAATCGAGGCCCGCGAGTGCCAGCACAGGCGAGGTTGAAATAGGACGGTTTTCCTTGGGAGCAAGTGTCGGTAGAAAAAAAATGGACACTTCATGGCCCGATCTGCCAGTTCGTCGCTAACGGTAAGAGGCAGGCCGTGGTCATCAAGATTGGACGGAACCGGAGGGGCGCCACCATCTCGATGATCGAGCGGCGATCGAGTCTCGCCTTGAGCTGCAACCAAGACGGATGTGAATTGGCACGCCCTGCGAACACCAAAGTTCGCATCATTGGTGAGAGCTTGTCGGTTGCCCGCCTTTGCGCAAGCTTGCGGAACGTTACCTCCGATCTCAGCTGCGTCCGGAAGCCGCACGAGACAGCGCGATCTGCCGAAGCGGGTCTCGTGTAGACCAACAGAGGCACCGACCTGTTTGCTTGGAAGCTCTCTTAGAACTTGACGCTACGTGCGGTTCAAGGCATCCGAACAACATCAAGCTCGCCGAACCAGCAGACTCTACCGCTTTTCAATTCGGCATAGAGCTTGCTTCGTGCACAACACCATCACTGAGCCGCCGCGGTGATGGTGGGGGCGGAGCCGGCGTCGTTCTGAACGGCATCGTGTCCGCCTCGCTGATCTCTCAATCGGACCAGAAAGGCCTGATATCGAACTTGCGAGACGGCTGCACTCGCGTTGGGCTCGCAATCGTGCGCCTATTTCTCAGTGAGAACACGCAAGGTAAAGCGCGCTGTTCTTGATTGGAAAGAAGATCTGTACCGCACTTGGCGCGGTCGTTGTGAATGGCGGGTGCTACTACCATCTCCTGCCTTGAAGCCTGCCAGCGCGTGGGAGTCGATGAAAATATCTCGAGCGTTCGCAATGACAGGCTGTTCGATCAACCGCCAAGGAATTCTGCGGATCACAGCGATTGTCGTCAGCGGATGGCTGTTCATGCAGGCCGGCCAGATATCGAGCGCACCTCGACCGGCACAGGCCAGCGCTCCGTCGGGCGGGATTCTGGCCGATCCGGCCGCCCCTGATGACCTGGATGCGGATTACAAGTCAGTTGACGCTCGCTCGTTCCCGGCCGGACATTGTCGTGTAAAGGCTTCGGAGCTAAGCGTTGTTGAGTTCGGCTCAAACTACGCGGATGTTGTTCACGTGTTCGGCTACGCAGGCACTCTCACGTCAAGGGAGATCGTGGAAGGTATCAAGTTTCATTTATTTGCGTGGAACGACGGGCGGGTTTTAGCGCTGTTCGCGAACGGACGGCTGTTGATCGCATCGCAGTCCGACCCATCATGAGACATCCGAAGCTCTTGCAGGATTGATAACCAAGCATTTGCCCTTTGCCTTTCATCGCCGCCTCGACGTGCGAACCCCACTTCTGAAAAGTCCAACATCAAAGTTCGCGATTTTGTAAAGGTGGAGACGAACCGACCACTTCGCCATGTGCGGTTGACTGAAGAGAAACGATGTCGGTCCTTTCAGGACAAAAGCTGCAGCATTAAAGGAAGCCGAGCGTCTCGCTGCTATCAAAGATTGAACCTTCCCGAATTAGTCGCAGTTTAAATCCGGCCCATCGGCATCAAACTGATTGCCAACCGACTTATCGAGCCATCCGTGAGGTCGATGCGCGATTGAGGCCGCTGCGCACAAGGTGGCGGCGTTTCTCTATCATTTGCGGGCCGGACGCTTAGGTTCAATAGGCAACGCTCCGCAACTCCATTTCGCTCCGCCCGCGAAGGATCACGGCTGGATGGGCCCTGATGTTCCGCGCGCTGCGGCTGAAACATATCGGCGATGACAAGCAGAGCATCGCTGCGTTGTGCGAAGATCTCCTCGGCCGAGATATTGAGTTGAACCTGCCGACTAATCTCGTTCACCGAAGCAATTAGTTGCATCGCTCAAGTCGACGGGGCCGCCGCATCGGTGAATTTCGGCACTACATGCCCATGCGGCGCAGAAAATCCTCAGAATGACAGGAGAAGTGCAACAGAAAAGTAACTCGGTGATCTCGAGTAAACCACTTGGGATATTTCGAGCGGGCGATACGGCGGCAAACGATCGCCAACACAAGAAAAAATGTATCCTGGCGGGAAGTCCAGGGCGGCGACGGAATTGGGCGACTATTGCTATATATTGGCTACACCACAAGATGAGTCTTATTCAATGCCGATGATCTCGGTTCGTGCGTGTATCATCCAATAATTCACGCGGGATGCATGCGGTTGTAACAGTGTGTCGCGAGAATATGCGCTACTTTTTTCAACGGACGTTTGTGTAGAGGAGATTGTGATGCCTGACTCTGCAGCTCCAGCTTTACCGCGGCCAATGGTGCCCTTTATTGATTTTGTTTTTCACGGATGGACACAATCGGTCCTTGATTTCCAGAAGTCAGGTCTTTCTTCTGCGCCTGCAACACTCGGCCTTGGCCACTTTACGATCCCCCGACAGCTGGTCGAGCCGTTGCTTTGGGGATTCCGCCAATCCAACACCTTGGCGGATGCGCTGTTTTACGATGTCGGCTTGCTCGCGCTGCGTCTGCTGACGCGCGGCATTCTTGTCACCACCACCTCAACCCCACAGTTGACGGCCTCCGCGGAGGTCGGCCTCGCCGGTGCACAGGCCGCTGCCAAAATCATCAATCTGAGTGCGCAAACCAATCCAGAAGGTACGATACTTGTGATTGATGCGCACCACGCCCCGTTCGTTCATACCTACGATGACGTGCGGACATTCTTGCAAGACGGGCTGTCGTTCGTGCCCAGCCGAGGCGGACAGCCAAAGACGGTCAAGATTATCACGGTGACGGGCGTCGGCAGCTCTGCGCTCGGATCCGCTGCGTTTGCCTGGAACGTCTCGGAGTCGTTGCGCCAACCGGTTGCTGCGATCGTGCCCGGCTATGGTCTTGCCGACATTGTTCCGCAGGCGCTCGGCGGATGGTTCGGCTTCGGTGTTCACGACTTCGCGCGCCGCGTGGCCCAGCAATTCCTCGCGACTACGGCGTTGGAGCTGGCGAAGGTCGGACGGCACTTGTCGTCCACAGCGATCGGCGACGACGCGTTCCGGACAGGCAGTCCAGAAAGTGACGTCCTGCACGAGGTTCTAAGAAGCGCCGAACAAATTGAGCGCCTCTACGGCCATAGCAAGGGCGCGCTCTGTATTCAGAACGCCGTCCGCAGCCTACCGCCCGAACGTACTCGCCGCTTGCATATCACCACCTTTGGCTGCGTAATTCAGGAGGAGACGGACGCCGACTACAACCAGGTGATGGGCGATATTGACGGCCTTGGGCAGCTCAATTCATGGGGCAATTGGCCGGAGCATTGGATTAAGAGCTGGCACAGCACCAACTCATTACTGCCGCTGACGATGCCGGTTGCCGATCTCGTGAAGAAGGATGTCCGCGCCGAAGATCCCGTTACGATCGACGAGACCGTGCTCCAGAACGCGTTAATCGCCGCCCTTGCAAGGCTTCAGCCCCGAGTGCAGTGAGCAGATAAGAGATAGGGGCAATCTCTCCGTCCAGGCGCCGGCCCGAACCGGCTGGTTCGGGCCGTCCCGACGCGGACACTCAAGCAGGGTTCGGTTTTTCTCGGGCCGCGCCGTAACAACCTAGATAAGGGACAATGGGCGATATCGCCTTCAGCGCAAATTCACGCCGTTCTGTGAGTCCTGGCACCGAACCGAAGCAGGAACTGCTCAACCTCCGTGGCCGGCTTCGCGGCGCGAGCCCTGGACTTCGTTACAGCCTTCTGCGCGAAGCCAATCGAGCTGATCGGCGGTTTCGACGCCCTCCGCGGTCGCCGCGACGCGCTCGCCCGGCGCATGGCCGGCTTCGAGCGCGTCGCGTAGCCGCGCTTGTGCAGAGCGCGATTGGCCAGGTTGGTCATCCCATAGTGGTGTTCCATATGGGCGATGTGAGCTTCGGCCTTGCGGCGTTCGGTGATGTCTGCGGTCGCTACCAGATGGCACATAGCGGGCAACCGTTTCGCTGAGCCTCAGCGCCGCCTGTCACTTGCGCCGCAGTACGGACACGTCCTCGAACATCCTCGTGTCGATGTCTGCGGCTTGCGTCTCAGCACCACCTATCATGCATCCCCTGGATTCAGGTTCTCTACCCCGGGGCGCTAACAAATGCAGCTTGGCTTAATTCGCAGTAAACGATGGAGGTGAGTCGCATCGAACAAAGAATTGCGACAGTTTCAAATTATCTGATGGTTAGCGTACGTATCACAGGTGCGCGAAGAAATTGACGCGCCTGGCGACAGGCAAAGATCTAGGCGCGCGGCGCTCTGTTGCATTCCAACGGCAAGCTGCCGGTCGATCTGGCACTGATCGTCCTGCGAATGCACAAAGACGCAGGAAATCCTCGGCAACTGCCTGGAATTCGACGCGAATTCGCTAATAGCAGCAGTATGATCCCGAAATTGCTTCCACGATGGGGGCTCAATCACGATACGCGCCAGCCGGTGTTCGTCCGATCCATAGCAACGATGATCGGATATATCGACAAGTTTGTCCTCGGGGATTTCGATAATCGCGAGCTAAGGGTTTCGCGAGCAATCCGTTTGCGCTCAAGGATCATCCAAGGAACGCTGCTTGAGAGTCAGCTTGAGTCAGCGAGCCTCAAAAGCGAGAGTCCGCGGCCTACGATCTTACGGGTTACGCGCCTTCGTCCCCGACTATTGAACCAATCGTCATACCGTTCCAGCCTCCGGGGGACCGCCATGTCGAAACACTCGCCCACCCCTAACGTCGCCGATCTGGCTCCTGACGATTCAATGCTGACCCCCTATGATTATGAGCATTTTGGAACGTATCTGAGCCTGCTAGTCGCCGACGCGGAGGGCACCGATTGGCGAGAAGTTAGTCGGCTCGTGTTGCGCATCGATCCCGCGCAGGATCTGCAACGCGCGTGGCAGGCCTATAGCAGTCATTTTGCCCGCGCCACATGGATGAGTAAGCGGGGCCATAGGCACCTTTTGGAGGATATTCCAACTCTTCACTAGGAGCATTTCACATCTTTCGTTTGCACTTTCGTAGACGAGCGGGACGGCTCCCTCGCCGAAATCCCTTCCTCATCCCTACGGTCTCGCCGAGATGGTGACGTTTGATGATCAACCGTTTCATCAAAAGGTCGAAGATCCTAACTCGTCTTCTATCACCCCAAGGTGCCATCTTCGCTCTAGATCGCCTGATCACGTCGAGATCGGATGGCCCGGAGCAGATGTCCCAGCAGGATCAGCATCGCTGCGCAGGCCGTCAAAATATTCCTTCGCTTTCAGGTGCCTCTGCAAAGCGATTGGCCTGTACGGGCCGAAGCTCGTATAATTGCGTACCGAGTTCATCGCGAGCCGTTCGTAGACCGTCTCATGAAGTTGAGCCGTGTCCGGAACGACGCGGACAGCTTTCGACCAATGGAGCGCAGTTCCGCCGACCCCGACCATACACTCATCGTGCATCATTCCATCGGCCGACGGATAGAGCCCGCAGCAGGCTTTTGTCGACGATCACGCGGGCCGCCTCGGGAATCTTGTCTGTGATGAATTCCAGCATCCAAGCGAGCGTGATATCCGACAAACGGGACTCGTTCTCGGGATAGCTTCCACCGATGTCGGCATGATTACCGGCGAACCAGATCTGGTCAAACTGCTCGGGCTCGCCCTGCCGGTCAGGCCACTTCACGGTCCCGCTCCCTCCCCATGGCACCCGCTTGAAATCCTTGCGGCCTTCGTCGATCGATTGCAGATGCCGCGCGTACTGGACGTCCGAAGTGAAGTGCCGGTCGTAGGCCCAGTCGGGGAAGAAGCGCTGCCACCCGATCGCCGCGACGGCATCCCAGATGCCGATGAAATAGGCGGAAGCGCCCGCGGCGCGGCCGACTGCCGATTTGTAGGTGGATCGGAACTGCTCTGCTAGCTTGTCAGCTTCCGCCCCGTTCCGGGGCATTCCGAGCCGGTAGACGCACGAGACCGCCTCATTGGCTACACGCCGCAACGATTTCGGATCGAGGCTGATGGACTCGCCATTCCGCTCCTTGTGCGGAATGCCGCAGAGTTCAAGTACGTGTGCGAGACATCTGGCCGTGTAGGCTCCCCGGCTGAAGCCGAATAGATAGATCCGGTCTTCCGGCTCCCACACGCCGACGATCGCCATATAGCAGTCGATGATCTTCTTCGTGATTCCGAACCCGAACATCTGCTGGACGGTCTCCTTGAGACGGTCCCAAATGTTGTCGTGTCTCGGCGCCGGCGTTCCGATGCCCGGGACGTAGAGTGCGAGCTGCTTCTTCGGGTCAATGATCGAGTCGGGACCCGTCCGCGTCGCTCTGTACAGTTTGTAGACGTTGGTGCGGCTCTCGTCCGGCAAGAGGCCGCCCTCGTTTCCGGTACCGTCGACAAACACCAGGATATTCTTAGGCATGACGGCCTCCCTCAAATGACAACCGGCTCGAGCGACGCGTCGGCGATGACGATGCCGGTCGCGTCCGTGAAGATCGCCGCGACGTCCCTCGCCTTCTGTCGGTACGCGTCGTAGGTGTCCTGCCCCATCAATGGAATGGCCTCCGCCAGGCTTGCCACCTGCCCCTGCTTTTTCGCGATCGCGACGGCCTTGAGCTTCTGCTCGTCGCTGCGAAGAGCAGCGATGGCGTCGTTTAGATCGGAAATATTGGTGGGCGTCACGAGCTTGCCGCCGATATAGACGACCTGACTCAGTCCGACGATGCCCAAGATCGTGTTCGGGACGACGAACGTTGATAGCTGATTTACCCCCGCTGCGATCAATCCGCCGATCACCACCAGTCCGAAAATGAAGCTTTGGTACCGGTACACGTCGAAGACGCCGTTCGTCGCGAAGAAATCACGCCACGTTGCATTCGACGGGTCGACTACGGTCCTGGCCATAGGAATCCAGCCATGTCTGAGGAGCCACGCCCGATTGTCGGCCGACAGCGTATTGCGCTGACTGTCCGTACCCTTGGCGATCGTCGCTCCGATGCCGCTGATGCCGAGCAGCGTCAGAATCGAGCCCGAGAGGTCCACCAAGGTCCCAGTCTGCAGCAGTAGTAGTGAAATCAAAGCGGCGACGGACAGCGAGAAGGCCAACGTCTGGAAAGTCGAGAGACTGCCCCTCCCGTCCGGCCCCGCGGAGACCTGGGCAGGGTTCAATGCGCGAAGGAAAGACGCAAACGTATGATCCTGCTTGCGGAGCGCGAACGCGATCCAGACGTAGAGGATCAGGACCTCCGCGATGACGGCAAAGATGCTGAACCAGTACGGACTGAGCCTGACGCTCACGGACGAGACCCGCCAGGGAGATTGCCCGACCGGGCTGTTGCACGTGTAGAGATACAGATCGACCCGGCTCCAGAACCAAGCCAGATCGTCGCTCATGTTCAGGGTGACGATGGTCTGATCTGGCTCGAGCAGATGCTTCTGCACCAACGGATCGGATTCCATCGCGCGGTGTGTGACAACGTCCTGCCGCTTGAAAAGATAGGTCTCATCGCCGTAGTCGATTCCGGCGAAGTATCGAACGCCGTCAACGAACGGCGCACGCACGCCGACGTCGACACGCTGGTTCGTCGGCAAGAAATTCGTGGCAAGCACGATGGGTGCGCCTACTGGATTGCGTCCGGACCGAAGCTCCACAGCGAACTCGCCGGGCTTCACGCACTGCTTCTGCGGGTCGTTAGGTGTGCCCGCCGGCTGTGCCTCGGCACCCACATTTGCTGGTCCGGATTTCTGAGGTGGCTGAATGCCGCGCGGCTGGTCGGGGGTAAGACTCTGCGCGGCTGGCGCCGGACCGTTGGCCGGCGCCGTCTGCTGCTGGGATCTCGCCGGCGCGAGAAGAGCCACGCACAGCAGCGGGATGGCGGTAAAGATACGTAATTTAGACATTGCCCCCTCAAAAGTCCGACTTCGCAAAAATATTTGCCGATGGTTGTAGCGTGATCGCAAGCCAACCAACGCAAAATGAGCGGCGCTGCCCCCGAATAAAGACGGTTCTGTAGTAAACCAACTAACGTGCGTGGACCGGACGATTAGTTAACTTGCGCCAGTGAAACCCCTGGCGCGTAACGTCATCTTCGATCGTCTTGCTGGTAGCGCGAACCGCCCGCCTCTTGCGCCAAGGGCCATTCAAGTGTGCTGGCACGGATCCGCCGCTAAAAATAACGAGCAGCTCCCCCCGTCCGTTGACATACACGTCATACATGTGCGCCCCCGCAGCATCATTTCGTTAGTGAGGTTTGCGTTGATTAAGTCCAACAAAGGATCCGTCGATCATGAAACGCACCTCACGCGGATCTACCGCCGTACACGGCAACCGCGTTGATCATCGAGCTCCGTCTAGCGTGGCGGCAGCATCCAAGATCTTGCAGGCAACATAAACACCGTACGCCGGTCTGATGGGAGGAAAATATTACGCAATGCGCCTTCATAGATTCAACTACTTTGTCGAGAAGCCACACAGCTCCAAAGCGTGTTGAGATCTCGTCACAAAATCCTTGGGCCGCCCGCTCGAGATCGGCAGCATCGCGAACAAGCAACCGCTGAATGATGAACTTCCCCAGATTGGAACGAATGTAGCGGGGACCGTAGTGTTAAGTCAGCCCAAAGGCCTGGCGCGACGTTGTAGAACTGCCGAGATGCTTGAACATGGCCCGAGATCCATGTCATTCGCTTATTCTCGGCGCATGGCCTCAGATTACCGACTGCTGTGGGCGAGCCTTATGTCGTGGACGACGCTGGGCCGACGCTGTGTCGCGTTAGTAAAAGCATCAAATTATATTTGAAAATTGAGTATTTGCTGCAACTGCCCCCGCATAGGCGGCGATCTGGAGTCGATAGAAATGGCCAGCCCAGATCCCGCTCCGTCACTTCTCCTTTGCCAAACCAAACCAGGCGGCTCAATGCAACGGCTCCGCGCATGGATGCCATCTTATCGAACTGCCGATCGTGATTAATGTAATTACCACAGCAAGGACGCCTCGATTCTGCATTTTGATACGCTTCTCAACGGATTTCGTACCTCGCCGGCTTCCGAAACAGTCATCCGCGACTTCAGCGAAGCCACCCTCAAAGCTTACTGCTGTTTTTCGAACTTGAAGGATAGTGACCGGCGCGATGCCCGTCCCCTGCAGCGGAGACCATTCGGGTCAGCGCCGGCCAGCACCGCAGAATACACCGTATGAGGGTGGCTGGCACAGACTTCCAATTCGGCCAGCCGCCGCCCGGCGCGCGACTTGAGCTTCGTCCGGGCGTAGCCGTCTGCTCTGCCGAGGACGTCGGTTAGGCCGGACCGTTTCGATCCCAGTGCCGATTCAAGCATGCGCAGTGAGTGAGCTTGGACGGCCTAACCTCGCCAGCCCCCTCATGGAGCGTGCCATTTTTGGCCGACTCCGAACAGAGCACGGTCGGGCGCGCCCGCGAGTGGATCGTGACCGACGGAACGCGGACCACCAAGAGCGGATACTTCTTCTCCGGCGTCAGAGGCAGACATCATTGGTGAGCAGCCGCGGTCCGTGATGGCCCAGAACCGACCTGATGGTGTTATCTCGTTGCAAAGATCATAAGCTCGATCCCCGCGGCGCCGAGTATAGCAGCAAGTACGTAGCGCGTTGTCGTCTCCGACAGCCAACGAAGACCAATCGTGGTCCCTATCATCGCCCCTGCGACGGCCCCCAGTGCGTATAGCCATGTCTGCGGTGAAGGCAACTGCCCGGCGTAGGTCGCGCCGGCCAGGCCTACCGCGGAGTTCACCCATATGAAAGGGGCAGACAAAGCTGCCGTCTCTTTCGGCGAAGCCCACCGCAAAGCAATAAGGACAGGCGCGAGGAAAACGCCGCCCCCGACGCCAGTAAGCCCCGAGACGAGCCCGATACCGGCGCCTGTTGCAATTGCGCCCCACGACGGAATGGCACGAGCAGAATTCGCTCCCTTGGCTCGCCCGATCAACAAGACCGCAGCAGCGAAAAGAAGGACAAAACCCGTGATAGCATCATAGAGATGGGGTGATAGGATTGTGAATCCTCCAATCAGGGCAGTCGGCACCGAGGTGGATAGAAAAAGCTTCAGTCTCTTCCAATCAATAAAACCACCACGATTAAGCAGCCATGTCGAATACGTGGCGGCAACAATGTTGAGTAACAGCGCCGTCGGTCGCATCTGAGCTGATGGAAACGATGCAAAGGCCATGAGCGCAAGAAACGCGGTACCACCCGCCTGTCCAACTGTCGCGTAAAGAAGGGAGATGATAGCGAAGAAGATTGTCAACATTGCAACCGGCAATTCAGTGCTCTGAGCAGGCGATGAAAAGCTTCCGTATCCAGATGGATTTGCGAATGCGTGGAACGATTGGTTGCTAACGCACCGCTGCAGGGAGTCCAGAGTCTACACCCGAGCAGTTCGGACCAAAGAGCGCGCCGGCGCCGATCTTCCTCTTTAGTCATCGGCGAAGATTTGGACGATCACCCGGTTGGGGCGAGATGAGTTTCTCGATCGCCGCAACGGCGTTGGATCCAATGGCTCGTCCTCGCTCATCCATACCGGTCCAACACGACTGGCGTCCGCGCGGATCGACCTCCAGCAGTTTTACGCCTTCCGGCACGCGCGCGCCGTCCCGAGCAACGCCGCGGAGCACTCCTCCGATGGGCGCCTGGACCGGCTTGCCACCAAGACATCCCACCAGCAGGCCCTTGGATACCGGCGTGCCGATATCGACACCTGAGCGCCAAATGCCATCGCGGTATGAATACACGAAGCGCTCGCACCCCGCGCCGCCGAGCTCGCGAGCTCTGCCGTCGGCCAGCTTGGTGACACCTCGGGAGACAATTGTACCGGTCTGGGTTGGATGGGTCTCGATGGCGGTGTCGCAGTTGACGCCCACCTCGAATCGAGGCCCGATGCCGACTGTTACCGGAGCAAAGCCGCGGAGGTCGCGAGGTGTTCGATGCTTCTGCATGCGTGCATCGACGATCACGGATAGCGAGCGCAAGGCAATAACGTCAGAGAAGTGCATTTCGGTCACTGCCACGCTGTTCGGGTCGGCGTGAATCCGGGTGATTTCCGCTAGCGTATCGGCCCGTCTGCCCACGACGCCCTCAATTTCGCATAGCTTACCGAACAGCGAGTCATGAAATGCCATGCGGCGGCGGATCACCGGTGGAAAGGCATCGTGTCTCATCACCACGGCAAACATCCCTTCGGTGAGTTTCGTGGCGATAGCAGAAGCGATTTCGTTCGTGCCCAGGACCAATGCGAAGGGCCTTGGCGCGCCCGGATCATCGGCCTTAGCATTAACTTTCATGGCGAGCTTCGCGTTGCCGGGATCCCTAGCAAGCCTCGCGCCAATCGCGGATGCTCAAGCAAACTGGTTCGTCCTGCTGGTGACGGCGAAGCCACGTTCGAATGAATGTCCCGGCATGGTTGCAGATGCGACAAGGTGAGTTGGGTTTCTGCCAAATCGGCAGGACTACACCGCAATCGCAGTGTCGAGCGAGGCGAGCGCCCGCTCGGGGTATGTAGTCAGACGCTGTATGCGAAGTACAGGTCTTCATTGTAGTCGTAGAGCTGGGCTTCCCCGCCTGTGACTTTCACGGAGAAGTAGGATGACGTATCGTGATCGAAGCCGCCGTAGACACCGGAGCTCTTTGGTTTGAGCATTAAATGCGACCGTTCACCATGGTGGTACAGGTTTGGCAACGCGCCGGTTACGTAGCAGTGCCGGCCGTAGTCATAACCACTGACTATCCCCGCTCGTACAGACACGCTGATCTTGGAAGATACGGAAGCTTCGTATTCGTGCACGCGCACGATAGCGCGCCCTAAGCTGTGGGCTAGCGCAACCGCAGCCGCGGCCGCCCGAACGTGCACTTTCATTCATATATCCTCCTACTGATGGACATCAAAGCGGAGCGGTCCGACGCCCCGACGCCTCGATGTAATGCGCCGGCCCGCTCCTACATCGCCGGGGAGTTTCGGCAATGCTTCATTGAACGAAGCAAGCAGCGTGCCTAAGCAGGACTGCAGCTACTACAAACATTACGAGGATCTGCCCTGCCCCAGCACTACGCCGCGAAAGGCTTGGAGGATATTTCGTTCGCGGCCTGGGTCGTCTTGTGCGTCAGCTTGGCGCCATGATGGCACGTCGGAAACGCTCCGCAAGAGAGCAGACCCAAGGTCTCCTTCGGCGGCGCCGAAGGCACCTCATGAGCACTTACGCCCGAGCTCACGCTTCGCGAATACTCAATCGCTTCGGGGGCGTGAAATATCGATACTTTCCTGTGAGCGTTCCGTTAACGAACTGAAGACCGTGATCGCCATAGATCATATCCTCGCGCAAGTAGCCGTCGGCTATGGCCCCTTGATTGTTGCCCCCGACTGTCTTGCGGTTAGTCGCCACCCCATGGCTGCCTGGCGGCGAGCCGAACATTTCAACGATGGCATCGCGCGGTGTGCCCAGTTTCAACCTGTCAAACTGTTTGGCAGGAATCATCCCCGCTGCCTTGATGGGCTCAGCTATCATTAGCGGGAGATCTTCAGATCCGATTGGCCTACGAACCACAACTTTCTCGATGCAATGCGAATGAATTGGGATTCCAGGATGCGAGTCCCATTTAATGTAATGATCGGACCGTAAGGTCTCCCAGCCGGCTTCTGTATAGATGGCCTCCAGCTCTCCACGTGCGAACGATTTTTTGTGACCAGTTGCCAACCCCTCCTTAGGGATAGGATGGTCTGGTTGATCGAGCGTGTTGGTGAAGCAATGAAATCCTCCCGGCCGCGTCCGATCGACCAGGGCTCTGACGAGGGGTTTCCAGACGGTCCGTTCCGTGAAGTGCAAGACCGAATGCGCTATAAAGACGTCGAGGTAAGGAGGGGGCTGGAAATCTTCAACAGCAGCCACACCGCTTGTTACCTTCACGGCAAGATGGCTCGCGAGCCGATTCAGCTTGGAGATAGCGGCCTCGGATATATCGGTCGCGATGACCTGATTACCACACTGGGCCAAATAAAGAGCGTTACGCCCCTCACCGCAGCCAAGCTCGACAACCACACTTTCCGCGCGGAGTGCTGGCGCGATCTCGAAGATTTCCGGGCTAGGACCACCCATACATGAAACGTTGTGATCGGCGTACCCCGTATCCCACCAAAACGGTGAACGTCTCGCCTCCTCTTCCATACTGCCCTCACACTGCCTGATATTGCTCTTCAAGGGTAACCATCGTGTTGGAATAAAACATTCGGGCCATAATGCTCGAATACTTGAACCCCTTATGAGTAAGTTGATAAACATCACCATCTGCCAGATTGACGAGGTGCAAAGACTCGAGCGCGTTGAGTTCTTCACCAAAGTCGACTGCCAGCGCCCGTCCAAATAATGCAGCGTAATTTTTTCTGCTTAAGGCTGACAATGTGAGGCCGAGCAGGACGTAACGTCGCACAAGCTCTTCCGTAGCCAACTTTATTCCATGTGATGCTATTGCCCTGGGATCGAACGGACGCTCCGAGAAGGCGTTGATGATGCGCGAAGTCACGCTCCGGTCTACGGCATAATCTGTGCTATAGTGATATTGACCGAAATAGCTTCTGGCGCCAGCTCCCAATCCTAGCAGGGGCGTACCCTCGAAGTCCGACGCCTCCTGCCGATAGGCGTGGTCACCAGTGATCCTGGTGAAACGTGTGAAGGATTCCTGGCGGTAGTTTTTGGATTCCATCAAAGCAGCGTTCTGATCGTACACTCCATACTTTTCCGCTTCAGAGAAAAATAATTCAGGATTGTCGGTTTTCGACGCAATGATGTTCGTCATCGGACGAACAACAACGGGATAAAGGGAAACTGTCTGCGGCTCATAGTCGAGCACGCGGCCAAGCGAAAAGGTCCAGGAGTCGCGGCTTTGACCGCGGAGGCCGTAAATCAGATCGAAGTTGACGTGAGAAAAGCGCTTGGTGACGGCTTCGATTGCGGCTTTTGCAATCTCGACCGAATATGGTCTCCCGCATTTCGCAAGCTCGCCGGGCTCCATGGTTTGGATGCCCATGCTCACTCTATTAACGCCAAGTGCCTTCAGGCAATCCAGAAGACCGTTGTTGAAAGAGTCCGGCGCGGCCTCCACCGTAATCTCACATCGCCGGCTTCGTTTTGGAAATGCAACGTCGAGGGCGGCGAAGAGCTCGCCGAACTGATGCTGTGTTAGCAGCGTCGGAGTGCCGCCGCCGAAATAGATACTGACAACTTCGCGATCTCCGAAGTATGCTCCATATTGAGCGATGTGCTCCACCAATCGAGCAACGTAAGCCCCTTGGGTCGCCTGGCTATTGCGCGTTGTCAGAAAGAGAGTGCAATAGGTGCAGCGGTAGCGACAAAACGGAATATGGATATAGATGTTGATTTGCTTTGAGCGACTAGCCTGCTCAGCAATATCAGTTATGCGGAGTGGTTGCGGGAAAACCCTATACGATCGCTTCGAAGGATAGCCATAGACATAGGTTGGAAGCTCCTTTTTCTCTATCTTCGCCCGAAGAACTTCCAGACGATCCATGACTTATCCCTCAGTCGCCGTACATGACCTGAGGGTCATGGACGCCTGGCACTAGCCACCAGGATCGCGCGGCCGCTCCTGCTGGCGCGCAACGAGAGACACTCAAGAGTCGTGCCAACCGCGCAGGAAGAGCCCAGAGACACTCGTTCTGCATCTTATTCAATGACTTAACCGCGAGCGCGTGCACCGCACGTTGTCCGAACATCACTGTCTTGGAAGCGACAACCCGACAACAGGGAGCAGGATACCTCGGGAGAGCGGCAACGATCCTCCAGCGGTCCAGGGACGTTGCAATATGAATCCGTTTCGAGAACGGTCGTGAACGCGCCGCCACCGGGCATCGGCGTCACTACCCCAACCGACGGTGATCCGTATCCTAGCTCCAGCCGCGAACCCAATCTCGATCGCGCCCCCGTCCAGGAAGGCGCTGCCAGTACTTGCGGGCCGGCGCCTCGGAGACTGAGGCCAAGGGGCCAGGCCAAACAGTCCCCGCGGGCCTGCCGCCGCCAAACTGGAAGCAGATTAGGGTGAACGTTTCATGTTGGCACGCAACCTCGACAACCCTGGCCGCCGGCGCCAAGCTCTCTTCGATGATCCGAAGCTCCTCGGCAGCGGTCCACCGCCGTCGGGCTCGGGACCCGAGAGACCCCTCACCGCCGTCACGTTTGCTCATTTGCCTGACAAATAGAGATGGATGGGCTCTCACCGGATTCACCGATCATCACCGACGGACTCGCAGAGTTTTTATCATCGCTGCGGCGTTAAACCGCTATGTGATGATGCGTCCTTTTGGTAGGTCAAGATCGAGCAGCGTGAGTGTTGCGTCAGCAATACAAGCTTCTAGTCTGGCCCATTCGACGACCGCACGCCGAATCAGCTTTTCCTGAAGCAGCCCGATAGTTGGCTTGCTTCATCATTGGGGTTGCCAGGTTTGATGGGTAATTTCTGAGGGCGTGACATCTTCGGTGGTTTGCGCATATGTTGGCCGGATGACTGCGAAAAAACCGATCAACACTCTGAGAAAGAAGCTCAAGACCGCTTCGAGGCCGCGCTACGTGGCGCGCTCAAGACGCCGCATGATCCGTTGAAGGAAAAATCGAAAGTTCGGACGGTAAAGAAGCCCAAGAAGAAGCCCGGCAAGTGCGCCGGGATTCTCATTGATGGAGTCACTCATGAAAGTCCGTATTTTTATGTAGCTTGCTGAATTGTTCGGCGTGCCAATAAAAGTTCGAGACCGTCATTTTGGGCGACGGGCCTCAGATGTTGTCCTTTAGCCACTTGCTGCCGGATTCGTTGAATCCAAACCAGGCTGCTGCATCGCCTGAGATATCGACGACAAGCAATTGATCGTCGCTAAGAACGTGTTGTCTGAGGCGGTCGCGAACTTGTACTGGCGTATCGTTGCATTTTACGATCCAAGTTGAATCGAGATGATGCCACCAAGCGCCGAGTGCTTTTATCGCACTTACTAATTCCTCGTATGTTTCACCCCGGGTGGGATGAAGGTCGTAGCCTATAAGTATCGTGGCCATTCTGGCCCTTTCGTAAATGTGGGGCCAACTTCACTGCATAGGAGAATCCGGAACACTCCGGGTGTGAATACCCCTAATCGACCGCTGATCGACCCCATAAGTTGATTTGCGGCATCGGAAGCCCGCCCCGGCAAGGGCGGGCTTTTCCGACTCAACGGAGAGGTTGAGACGATTCGCCGATAAAAGTCTAGGTAGTGCGTAACCTTGGCGCTCCTACGGGTTGCCTCTGGCGTGGTCTCGCAAGGGCAGATTCGATCACTGCAGTTTTCCCAGCTCACCTGCTCGAGCGCTTTATTTGGAACCGACGCGCGTAATGCTCTTCGGCTTCCTCGAGATGAAGTGGGGTATCTTCCGACGGAATGATCCGCGTCGACGGTTGAAGCACATTTGAGAGTGGTCGGCGTCACGCATCGATCCCAGCTAGAGCGACTAGCGCGAGTCGACCAAACGGGTTGCGACCGTAATCGCAGAAGCACTCCGATAGTCGGTCGCCGAGCAGCTATCCGGCATGTCCTCATCGAGCGCGATTGGAGCGATGTCAAAGCCGAGATTCTTACCAGTGCGCTCCGGCCGCATGTCGCTGCTACGTGCTCAGGCTTGTCCGCGAGGAAATATACATGCTTTGGATCGTGGCGATTGACAACTCTCTATCGGATCGCCTTGATGCAATCAGGCGCAAAGAAACTCTTTCATGATCGCAGGTCTCACCGTCCTCCTTGTCTGCCAGCTCGTCGGTGAGGTCATTGTGCGGGGTTTGGCTCTACCGCTGCCCGGCCCCGTGCTCGGCCTTCTGTTCTTGCTGATATTGCTGCTTGCGCGCGACCGCTTCGTGGTGATCGCGCGCGGCCCTCTCCGAAACGAGGGCGTCGAGAAAGTCAGCAAGGTACTTCTGACCCATCTGTCGCTCCTGTTTGTTCCTGCCGGCGTAGGCCTCGTGCAGAAGCTCGATGTGCTCGCTACCTATGGGATCGCGCTCATCACAATTCTTATGCTGTCCGTAACCGCCACCCTGCTCGCGACCGTGCTGACGTTCCGGCTTGTCAGTCAGCTTATGAGGCAATAGGAAACGCAATGAAGGAGTATCCCTTCTCACTTTGGGTCTATCTCTCACAATCTCCCCTACTCTGGCTGACGGTCACACTGCTCGTCTATGCGATCATGGATGCCGTATCGTTGGCAAGGCACCGTCATCCACTCGCCAACCCCGTCCTGCACGCGATGTGGATTATCGGCCTATTTTTGCTTCTAACAGGCACTTCTTATACGACATACTTCGCCGGTGCTCAGTTCGTGCACTTCCTGCTCGGACCCGCAACGGTCGCCCTCGCGGTACCGCTCTATGAGAACCGCGCGATGGTTACTGCGGCGGTCGTTCCGACGTTGGTCGCACTGATTGTGGGCTCGCTCACGGCGGTCACATCTGTCGTACTACTTGCTGAGGTCGCGGGCTTGCCGCGCGAGGTGATCCTGTCTCTGGCGCCGAAATCGGTCACAGCCGGCGTTGCGATGGGAATCAGCGAAACGCTGCATGCGGATCCGTCCCTAACGGCCGTTGCGGTCATTGTCACGGGTATCATAGGCGCCATCATCGTAACGCCGCTGATGAACCGCGTCGGGATAGGCGATTTTCGGGCGCGAGGTCTCGCTGCAGGCGTTGCGGCGCACGGTATCGGTACGGCGCGCGCTTTCCAAGTGGACGAGATCGCCGGTGTCTTTTCAAGTCTCGGCATGAGCCTGAATGCCCTTGTGACGTCGTTCCTGGTACCGCTCGCCGCGACTACACTGATCCAATGATGAAAAAAGCCGCTGCTGGTTTTCTCCAGCAGCGGCTCAAGTCTAGGGAGAAAGCAGACGAGCCGGTCTGCCAGCGGATCTGGTCCCTCGTGCGAGGTCGGCGAACCTTCTAGGCCGCCTTGTCTTGATGGTTTCCGGGGCTCCTTGGAAATTTTGGTCAGCTGGCCACGCGCCTATCACATTTCCAAGTTTGTTCCTGATGGATCGACCTGACCATCAAGCTCCGGAAGCCGCAGTCTTTTGCCGCTGATGAGCCGATAGCAGGATGCTGTTGATGGCGCGGTATGCGAACACGATGGCCGGTCCGATCGTGATGCCTGCCCCGGGATAGATTCCACGCATTGGCGAGGTCATGTCATTGCCGCAAGCATACAGCCCAGGGATCGGCCGGCCACTTACGTCCAAAACCCCGCCGTAAGTATCTGTTGCCAATCCGGTCGCCGTGCCGAGGGTGGCGGGAACAATCGGCAGAGCAACGAACGGGCCCTTTCTGATCGGTCCAAGATTTGGATTTTTCGTTCCGACGGCCGGATCGCCGAGCGTGCGATTGAAAGCTGATTCTCCACGTTTGAAGAGAGGATCCAGCCCTATGGCAGCGTGCGTGTTGTGTTCCTGGATCGTCTTTTGCAGCTCTCCGGCGTCTAATCCCAATTGCTCCGCGAGCTCCCCAATCGTCTGGCCGACCTTGATGTAGTCAAGCCGCGCATATTTTCCCATGCTTAATGTCCAAGGCCAGGGCAGCAAATGTCCCATGCCTCTCAGGCGCACGAAGTCCCGGTCGCAGATGAAGTAGAACCGCTTGTCTGCCGGATATCCGTTCTTGAACATTGCGAGGCAAATATCATGGTACGAATTGGATTCGTTGACGAAACGTTTGGCATTTGGCCCCACCGCGAGGACACCGGGGCGGCCTCGGTCTAGCCAGCCGTACGGGACGACTTGCGAGTGGCTGCCGCTCTTTAGAATCGACACCGGAGTCCAGAAGCCGGCAGAGGCGACGTCATTGTCAATCGCGGCTCCGAGCCGGGCCGCAACGGCGATGCCGTCGCCGGTGACATCGGGATGGGCCAGCGTATTGTCATGCTGATGCGGGCCGCTAAGCTCCGTTCTTAAGCGCGCGTTACGAGCAAAGCCGCCTGTTGCCAGGATGACCCCGTGCGAAGCGCGCACGCGAACGTCAGAATCATTCAACTTGACGACCGCCCCCGCGACGCGCCCTTCCTCCTTGATGAGTTCTATGAGAGGAGACGCTGGCCAGATCTCTACGGCATACTTGCGCAGGCTCACGAGTAACCGCGCGATAAAAGCGTTGCCGCCGCTGAGTTCAGTGCCACGCCTGTAACTCAGCCGATCCCTCGCGTAGCGGCTGATCCGACGCAAGACATGCTTAAGCGAAGCAAAGGATTGAAACGGGTTTAAGAAGCTTCTCACCTCTCCGGAGGAGATCATCATTCCCCCGAGTACAACGCGAATTGGGTCGCCGATGAGATCGAAATCGGCGCCGAGAAGCCGTCCATCATAGGGGGCCGGGCTCAGTGCACGGCCCTTGTCAACTCCGCCGACCTGGCTCGAATGATAGTCGGGCGCGGACGCCAGAGTAAACTTGACTTCTGTCCCGTTCTCAAGTGCTGCAAGCGCTGTTGGGCCGTCCTCAAGATAGGCCTCAACGAAGTCTGTCCGGTAGTAGTTGCCAAGTTCATGCTGCAGGTATGTCCTGGCTTTCACAAGCGAGTCATCGATCTTTGCGGACCGCGCCTGGGTTGAACAAGGAACCCAGATCATCCCGTTCGACAGCGCCGTCGTCCCGCCAAGCCGAGGAGATTTTTCGCACACCACAACGCGCAGTCCGGCCTTTGCCGCATAGAGCGCCGCCGACAGTCCGGCTGCACCGCTACCGATCACGAGGACATCGGTTTCCCAATGATCGGGCTTACTCCCTCGAGGGAATGCCACCGTCTTCTGCTCGCCCGCTTGATGGGTCGGCTTGCTCATTGCTGCCTCGCTCCAAGATTTGCCGATGAACGTCAGTGATTTCGTGGAAGCGAGACGGCTTTGAATTCCTCTGCCGCCGCCTTCACTGCCCGTTCAATTGGGATTCTTTCGATGGAGGATGCGCCAACGAAGCCGACACACTGCGTCGATCGATAGACCTCGACCGTATCCTGCGGCTCTGCAATTGCCCCCCCATGGCAAAGGAGCACCACGTCCGAACGGATGCTTCTTGCCGCCGCATTGATGTCGTTGATGCGCCTGATCGCCTCTTGGATCGACTGGCCTTCTTCATGACCGACGAGCCCGCCGCGGGTTGCGCCGACATGCGGGACGATGCAGTCGGCTCCCGCGCTGGCCATGGCTTTGGCGTCTTCCGGGCTTGCGACATAGGCGAGCGAGAAGATGTTCTTCTTGCGGGCAGTGGCGATCATTTCGAACTCGCGCTCGAACCCGAGTCCGACGCGGCCGCGACGGTCACGCCATTTTTCGCCCATTGTGGAGATAGTCGGATAGTTGATCACGCCGGAGAAACCGGCTGCCCAGAACTTGTCGAGCAAGTCATCAAGATCGAGCCGAAGAGGGTCCCATGCTTCGACGCCGCCGATGACGGGTACAGAAGACACCACGTTGCGGATTTCAGCCGCAAGATCGAGGGTACGCGCGTTCGAATCGCCGATCCGGCTCGTGGGGAGCCCCATGAGACGCGACAGCCCGGTGCTGTAGACCACCAACATGTCGGCGCCTCCCAGGACAGCGCATTTCGCAACCAGGCCGCAGCTGCTCCCGGCAGCAAGGACCGCCGTTCCTTCATCGATCTGTTGGCGGATCCTGGATAGGATGTCGCTTCGCTCAAACATCCGCATTTTAATCAGCCTCTCTGCCCCAACCGTTTGAGGATCCACGTCGTGGCAGTCTCGGCGAATTCGGGATCGTTGATGTGGCAGTTCAGTTCGCGAACCGTAATGCTGGGTGCGAGGTTGCCCTTGATCGCTTCGAGCCAAGCCCTGTCAGCGTCGGGATTGCAAAAAATGCCACCCTCCCGGTCATAGTCCGAGACGCCCTTCGCTGGCCAAAGGACGGTTACAGGTCCCTCGGCCCGCGTCAGCCGCTCCGCCGTGAGCCGGCCGATGCTCGCATTCTCGGACGAAGTCGTGCGCATGAGCGTCGTATAGGGAGTGTGAGAGTAAAGCTGGCGGCCGCGAAATTGATCAGGAACGCTTGACGGCGGACCAAAATTGACCATATCGACCGCTCCAGGCGCGATCACTTGCGGGATTAATCGGCGCGACGCTGCCTTGAGCCGATCCGGACCGGCGCTCGCGGTGCCCCCGACGATTTCGTCAGCGAGCTCCGTTGTGGTCAGATCGATCACAGCGTCGAATTCGCCGGCTGCGATCAACTCCTCCATTTTGCGGCCGCCCGCCCCATTGGCAGGAAACACGATCGCATCCACGCCACCCTCGGCAAGGTGCTCCACGCATTGATTTGCCGCAGGCGTCGTCACGCCGAAGGCCGTGATTGCAACGATCTTCTTTTTCCGTTCGTGCTCGGTGGGTGCATAGCGCATGGCCGCAATGGCCCTGCCTGCATTTTCCAATACGCGTTCGGTAAAGGCGTTGATCCCGAAGAGATCGACGAGTGTCGGATAGAGGATGATGTCGTTATGGACTGCCAATTCAGCGAGTAGGGCCGGCCTTGCGCTGCTCACGAGGAGCTTGGGAAAGCCATAAGGCAGATCAGACACGATCTCGCCGAAGACTGCGCTGCCCTTACCACCAGCGACCCCGACAATCGCGCCGATGGTGCCCGTTTCCAGGAGGTCACGAACCCTTGCGCGCGTTGTTGTCGCTATCTCCTTCAAGAGCTCGGCGGGTGAGGCGACACGAGCGCCATTGCGATGGGGTTGTTTCGTCCCCGCAGCCTTCCCGGAGGTGGTGCCGACGTCGATCAGAACGACCTTGCGACCGCGCGCCTCAATGATATCTGCAAGGTAAGACGCTTCGCGGCCCTTGGTATCCAGCGTGGCCACGATCGCGACCGCGCCCGCAAGTTCGGACAGCTTACCATCCCGGACCGACTCTTGGCCGTCCGTGCAATGGTGAGACACGATCTTCCTCCCGGGTCATCTTAACAACCAGGCCGTCTTAGACCGGCCTGAAACCGGGAATTAAGATTGGAGAGGGGTACAGTTGGGTAAGATTGGGTAGATGCGCTGAAAGCGCTCCTGACGATCCGTCCGACGAGTCCACATTTCCTTACAAATCTATGCACCGTCTTTGCGCAGCCTTTTTGGGCTTGCGCAGTATCTGCATTGAGGGGTCCCTCGCCTCGATGCGGTGTTCGTCACCATAGATCCGGTGGCGCGCTGGGAGCATTTTGCTCGGTTTTCGAAAGCTGCCGGAACCGCGGCAATATAAACTTCCGTCGGTGATCGCCCCATAGAACCAGGTTTGAAGCCGTTCCGTAAATATTCGCGACGAAGAACGTGAACTGCGCCAAGGATCTTGAATCGGAGCGCAAAATCCGAAAAGTCGATGTGCTTGCGGCCGATGCATCTCATCGATGAGCATCTGCGCGTTTGGAGCTTTGTGTTGCGTCCTCCGGGTGAACGGCCGCCCACCGCCAACTGTGAGCTTTAACAGGTGGAATCGATCATGAGCATGTCGAGCGACCGGCCGTTTCCAGAAAGTCCTCGGAACACCCGTTCCCAACACCGCGGCTAGCCCAGCATACGTCGCCTTATAGATTGTCGTCGGCGTGCCCAAGGCTTCTGGGCAATCGCACCAGCGGCAGCCACGCTTGAGCGATGCACGATCCCGCTAACGACACGACGACCATCCACGCGTTCTTCTCGAACTTCCGTCGTTAAATGAGGTTCACCGCTTTCGCCAATATCGTATCGTCAAAGCAGAAAGTTCAATGAATTCCACCCCTAATACTTTTCGAATCCCACCATTTTCATGCTCCAGCGGTCGACGCCGCCCCTATCGGCACGATGAATAAACGTCTTCCGGATCGAGGTCTCTAGGCTTCTGCGTTCGTTTCCGAGCAGGAATGGAATGTCCAGTTGACGGGTTTGCACGAACTTTTCAACTAGGGCCTCGGTTGGATTGCAGGACGGCAGTCTTGCGGCAATGAGGTGCGTAGCATGCAGATCCTCGATAAAGTAAAAGCCACCAGGCTCGACGATGGGAAAGAGCTTTGCCAGAGCAAGCTGCTGGTGGTAAGCGGCGTGCGAAGCGTCCTCGATGATGATCCTCACGGGCGGGAGTGAACTCGCAAGGCGTTCGAGGGCTTGCGCATCACCCATGTCCAGGCGCTCGAACCGGAATCGGTCCATCTTAAAGGCGCTAAAATCGGCGATGTCGCAGCCGACGACCTCGGCTTTGGGAAAGAACTCCAGCCACATCTTAATGGATGGAATGTCGTAGACCTTGCGATCGACCAACACATCGGGATCGAGAGAACCGTGCCCGTGCTGCAATCCAATCTCGACCATCGTGAAAGGCTCGTGACGGAACTCCTCGAACAAAAACGAGTAGAAGCCGGTGTAGTTATGGGCGTCGCCAACCTCATCACCTTTGTCGGTTCCGAGGGCATTCGCTCGTTTCGTCAGATTCGGCACGCTCATTCCAAGATCACCTGTCATTACAAGACGCCTGCGCACGTGGACGACATCTTCAATTTGCGTGCCAAAGGGCAATCACCGTTTTCTGCGGGCTGCACCTATTTCGCATGTCATGGGTTCAACAAAGTGTCGCGACCTCGACGGCCGGCTTCAGCGCTGCACCTCACTCAATTGCTTGGCGCCCGTCTGACCAAGACTGGAAGACAACGAGCAACCTGATATCGCGTGCCTTCAGTTAGAATGAAGCGCCGCACGATGTTCTCTGCACCGAAAAATGCGCAGGCCCAATAAAGGCTCACAGGCTCCGCAGTCAAAAGGCAACACGACAGCGACGTCGAAATCGCTCCTCGAGCACCGATCATCGAAGGCAAGGCGAACGCCTCGATTCTTTCGATGAAAGTTTGCACGCGCTGGTTCAGCGAGTTAACTGCCTTCGGCGCGCCGCCATGTTCGGGGGCTAGTGCCGGTGCTACGCTTAAACTCGCGGCTGAAGTGATAGGCGTCGCAGAAACCGCAGCATTCGGCAATAGTGCCGAGCCCCGCGTTGCTTTCCAAGAGCAGCTTTTGCGCCATCATGATCCGCTCGCGAATTAACCAGCGCCGTGGGCTGATCTGCAGATGCCGTTGGAATAGCCGCCGGGTCTGTGCCGCGCTGAGGCCGGTGACCGAAGCCAGTTCCTCGGCATGCCAAGATCGCTGCGGGGCCTGCCGCATCTTTGAGACGATGGCACGCAATGGGGCGGGGAGACGGGATTCACCGTGCTTGGAGGAAGATGCTGCTGCAATCAGGTGCATCAATTCCGCCACCAGGCGATTGAGTGCCAAATCGACGTTATCGTCCCTGACGCGCAACACATCGAACAGATTTCCGAACCACCGCTCGATGTCTTTCGGCACCAATATCGTTGCGAGGGTTGCGCCGGCGCCGAACACCTTTCGCCGAATAGCTGCACAGTTCGGTCCGTCGATCCGCACCCATAGAACGGTCCAGGGATCGTTCTCATCCGGCCAATGAGCATGTGGCGTCTCGTTCGCGATCCAAATCAACTGACCGCGCCCAACACTCAATGTCCTGCCCTCACTGGATACGAAGCCGCGCCCCGCTGTGCAGTACAGAATGTCCTGACCCGGATAATCGTCTCGCTGGATGCGATGGTCGCGCGCGGTGATGGCTTTGCCAGCCCTAAGCACCGTAAAGGCGCAGCGTGTCCAGGCGACATCAGGGAGGACGTACTGATGGCTCTCAGGAAACTGTGTGCGTTGCAATAATATGGCCATGCGCGTTTTATATAAATCGGCGCGTGCTTTGTCCATTTCCACTCGCAAATTCTATATCTACGCTCGCTCATAACAACAAACAAACGGCGCGTCGAACGATGTCCGGGATGCACGTTTTGTATCCCCGAAGTTTGCGCGAAGATTCAAGGAGGAGCCGGAGCTGCCACCACGCTGAGTACGGATATTTATCCCGTGCCGATATCGTGGAGGCGATCCACACAAGCGCTAGCCTAAGGCACATTCAGGGGAGGACTCGATGAGTAAACCGAAAATCACCGTTGTCGGCAGCTTCGCGGTGGGACTAACCATTCGCGCTCCGAATATCCCGGTCTTCGGCGTCACGATGCTCGGTAGCAGTTTCGATATGGGGCCCGGCGGCAAGGGCTCAAATCAGGCGGTTGCGACGGCGCGGCTCGGGGCGGACTCGTCGCTAGTTGCCATCATTGGCAAAGACAAGTTCGCCGATATCGCAACCGACCTCTACAAGGCCGAAGGCGTTGACACAGCGCATGTCAAGCAAATTGCAGAGAAGCCAACGGCGGTGGGTTTCATCATTCTCAATGAGCGGGGTGAGAACTTCATCATCATGGACTATGGCGCCACCAACGCCATGGACCCGGCTTTCGTGGATCGCGCCGAGAGCCGCATTCGGGAAAGCGACGTAGTCATGGCAGTCCTGGAGCCTCCGGTTGAAGTGGCAATGCGGGCCATGGAGCTAGGGCGGAAGCACGGCAAGAAAACTGTGCTCAATCCGGCTCCCGCAGCGCCGTTGCCGGACGAGATTTTCCCATTGGTTGATTACCTGACGCCGAACGAGAGCGAACTTCGTATTCTGCTGGGTCTGCGGCCAGACGATCCGCGGCCCTCGCGCGAACTGGTGGAGATCCTGCGTAAGCGCGGTGCCGCCAATGTGATTGTAACGCTTGGCGATCGCGGAGTGCTCATCGTCACCGACACAATCGATGCAGCCATCCCGGCTGCCGAGGTCGACGTTGTCGACACGACAGGTGCTGGCGACGCGTTTAATTCCGGCTTCGCCGTGGCTCTGGCCGAGGGCCGGGATGTGATCGACGCCGCGCGCTTCGGTGTTTGCTGCGGTGCCCTGGTTTGCACCAAGCTCGGGGTCATTCCCGGCATGGCAACGCGCAGAGCAGCCGACGAGATGTACCGTACAATTTCCGCCTCGGGCCGAAAGGAAGCAGAATGGACCTGAACCAGAAGCTTCGAGACGCCGGATTGTCCTGCACCATCGTCAAGTTTGCCAATGGCGGGTTGAGAATCGCTTGCGAGCGAGAATGCGGAAGCTCGCCGCGCTCCTTTTGGCCAGACCTTGGCATCGCTGCAGGGCGGCACGGGGGCGAACGGAGTGCACGGTGATCGCTCATGATTCGACGTCATCTTACGCGGACGCCGGGCCGAAGAGCGATGCGCCGCAGCTCAGTCACGCGCCGATCTTCTCGAATTTTTCGACCGGCGTGGGTCGCCACGCCGGACGCCAATAACCTAGAGAGCTGACTGGCAAGATGCCTCGGATCTACGATTGGGCCGCGCGCGAAGCGGAGCGGACGGTGACGGTGGCCGACCTGTGCGCCGCGCGACACTCGGGCAAGCGCTACACTCAGGTCACCGCGGAGACCGCGGAAGAGGCGGCGGCGGAGGAATCCGGCATCGAGATGCTGGTTAGCCGCGCCGGCAACGTGGAGGCCGTGCGCAAGGGCTCGAAGCGGCTCTCCGTCACCGCGGCGCTGGGCTTTGTCGAGGCCGCGACGCAAGACGATATCCTACGTACTGCATTAAAGGCGCTGGCCCACGGCGCCGATGCGGTGATCACCGCCTGGGGCATGACGACCGTCTCTATGCTCGCGGCTGAGGATATTCCGGTCGTAGGTCATTTGGGGCTCGTTCCAAGGAAATCGACGTGGGTGGGAAAGCTTCGCGCTTTCGGCAAGAATGCGGAGGAAGCCCTCAAGCTTTTTCATCTTTTGTCTGGAAGAGGCCGGTGCGTTTGCAGTGGAATGCGAGCTCATCCCGGCCAGAGTTATGACAGAGATTGGCAGGCGGACCGGACTGGTGACGGTTTCGCTTGGCTCCGGACCAGATGCGGATGTGATCTTTCTTTTCACCGAGGACATATGTGGCGGGGAAGGCCGCAGGCCCCGGCACGCACGAACCTATGGGAACCTGAAAGCCCTGCAAGAGCGTGTCAAACAAGAGCGTATCAAAGCCCTCAGTGCATTCCGCGCTGACGTCAATGCGAGCGCGTTTCCGGGGCCGCACGAAATTTCGCAGATCGACGACGATGAATTTGCCGCGTTTACGGCAACGCTGCAGCAAGAGGGCTTTTGAGCACTGATGCGCAACCTCGGAGCGACATGCACGGAAACAGTGATTTCTCGGCGTCTGAGGATTTCGCTCGGAAGACGAGCATTTCTCATCCAGAAATCACAACGGAATGGAGGCAGATATGGATGACATCTTATACGGCACCCGTGACAAGCGCGGGAACTGGACGCCTAACAAAAGGCCAGAACGCGCTCCGATTTTTATCTGGCCGGTCCAACCGAAGAAAATTCTGCGTTGGTTGCCGGGATACTTGTTACCTTGGAACACCCTCTATTTCGTGATCTCGCTTGTATCGTGGATCTATCTGACACCCGCGCTTGAGACAATGCGGGAATTCCGCGCTGACTGGATTTTGCTCATTCTGCTGCGCAATGCCGGGCTAACGGTCTTCGTCTATGGCAGCTTCCACTTCATCCTTTACATCCAAAAGCGCCAGCAAACCAAATTCAAATACAATGCAAAGTGGCCCGACACCGACAATACGACCTTCATGTTCGGAAGTCAGACCGCAGAAAACGTGTTTTGGACCATGTGTAGTGGCGTGCCGATATGGACCGCATACGAGGCCCTCACCTGGTGGATGTACGCTAACGGGTTTGTGCCGTACGTCGATTTCGGAACGCACCCGGTATACTGCACCACTCTTGTGTTGGTGATGCCAGCCTGGCGCGAGTTGCATTTCTACCTAATTCACCGCCTCATGCACATGGGAGCGCTCTACCACATCGTTCATAAGGTCCACCACAAGAACGTTAACCCGGGGCCTTGGTCCGGCTTGTCAGCCTCAACGCTCGAACACATTGGTTATTTCTCCGGCGTGCTGATCCATTTTGTCGTACCCTCCCACCCGGTGCATGCAATGTTTCAACTCATGCACGCGGGCTTGTCGCCGGCGAAGTCTCACACCGGTTTCGACCGAGTCATGGTGGACGATGCAAAGGCCATCAACACCGACAATTTTTACCACTACCTGCACCACAAATATTTCGAGGTGAACTACGGCGAGCGGCGCATCCCGCTTGACGAGTGGTTCGGCACGGCTCACGACGGATCTGCGGAGGCCGACGAGAGGATGTATAAGCGCATCAAAGCCAAGAAGTGGGCCCGCGGCAATTAGCTCGCCCGTCGGTGGGGCAGCTAGGTCTATCCGCCCTTGCTATGAGCGCTGAGCACATGCGGCTTCCGCTCCACCGACCGACCGACGCCGCTGGCGGATCTCGTCAGAGCATCAGCGGCATCACTGCAAGCTCAACTTTAAGGAAACAGAATGACTAGTCAGGGTGAATGGGTCGCGGCCTGCGCGATCGATGCATTGATGCCCGAAGAGGCCCTTCGCCTCGATCACGGCGGCCGCACGTTCGTAATAGTTCGCGCGCCCGAAGGCGACTACTTCGCAATCGAAGGCCACTGCTCCCACGAGAAAGTCCATCTAGCGGACGGCATTGTCGATGGAGGCATCATCGAGTGCCCTAAGCATTTCGGAACCTTCGATTATCGAACCGGCGAATCGCGTGCACTACCTGCATGTGTCGACCTGCGCAGTTACGAGGTCAAGATCGAGAGCGGCACGGTTTTGATCAAAGTATGAGGCCATCAGATCCGGCAGGCGCGTTGATGTCGAAGCAGAGCTTACTTGTACTGCAGTCTCTCTGGGCGATGGAACGACGCCAGCCTGACGGCATCGAACGTTCTATCGATCAGAACCTGACCATGATCCGGGAAGCGGGGTTCGATGGGATCAGCACCTCGTGCGCTGATCCTGCACGCGTCGCTCTGATTGCGCGTGCCCTCGCCGGCTCAGGACTTGCAGTTGAGGGTATGTGCTTCCCGCAGACGATCGATGACTTGAAAGCTGGTATTGAACTCGCTGGGCAACTTGGCGTCTTGCATATCAACATTCAGCCTGACATCCGCCCCCGCCGTATTGCCGACTGTATCCCGCTGCTGGAAGGCTGGATCAGGGTGGCGCAAGATGCGGGCATGCCAATCTACTTTGAAACGCATCGCAATAGGATGACGACGGATCTCCTTTTCACCCTCGACCTGATGGACCAAGTTCCTGAGATGCGCATGCTTGCCGATCTCTCGCATTCCCTAGTCGGCCGCGAGTTCTGGTATCCGATCTCGGATGAAGACGAAGCGCTGGTGCGGCAGGTGCTCGACCGCAGTTGGGCTTTTCATGGCCGTGTTGCGTCTCGCGAGCAGATTCAGGTTGAGATCACTTTCCCCCAGCACAAAGTCTGGCTGGATTTGTTTCTTGGTTGGTGGAAATACGGCTTCAAGAGCTGGCGAAGGCGTGCTGGCGCCGATGCCCGCCTCACTTTCACGTGCGAACTTGGCCCGCAGCCTTATGCCATTAGCGATCGCCAGGGCAACGATACCACAAATCGCTGGGAGGAAGCTCTTCTCCTCAAATCCCTGGTGCGGAGTCTGTTCGAGAGTACGGCAAGCGATGCGCAGCCCTCGCTCGGAAAAGGATCGGCCGCTTGAGTGACCAATCCACAATAGTGATCGTTGGGGCGGGCGAAGCCGGCACGGCCGCTGCCATCGCCCTGCGCGAGGGCGGCTGGAGGGGCAGCGTGGCCTTAATCGGCAACGAAACTATGCTGCCGTATGAGCGCCCGCCTCTCTCCAAGTCGATCCTGATAGACGAGATGGACCCTGGGCCCAGGCCGATTGCGACGTCACAACGCCTCGCCGAGTTGGAGATCGATTATCTCCAGGGAAGCAAAGTGGTTTCGATCGATCGCGCGGCCAAGTTGGTTACGCTCTCAAACGGATCAAAGATGGCCTATTGCCGGCTCCTGCTGGCGACGGGAGCTCGACCTCGGACGCTGAGCGTTCCGATCGCTGAAGGAGCGAGGGTGGCGACGCTGCGGACGTATGAGGACGCCACGCGCATCCGCCAAGTTATTGGCCAAGGATGCGATGTGGTTGTGATCGGCGGCGGATTTATCGGGCTCGAGGTTGCGGCCAGCGCCGTCTCGAGAGGTGCTTCGGTGGTCGTACTGGAGGCAGGGTCGCGGTTACTTATGCGAGCAGTGCCACCTCCTATGGCCGAACTGATTAGAGCCAAGCACGAACGTTCTGGGGTGCGCATTGAGACTAGCGCCGTCGTTGAGCGGATCGACTTCGACGAAGGGCGCTGCAACGTGGTGCTGACCGGTGGGCGCACGCATGTGGCCGATCTGGTAATCGTTGGGGTCGGTGCGACGCCGAATGTCGAACTTGCGCAGGCGGCAGGACTAGCTGTCGATAACGGCATCGTTGTGGACGAGACGCTGGCGACTTCCGACCAGCACGTCTTCGCGGCGGGGGACTGCTGCTCGTTTCCGCATCGCCTCTATCGAAAGCGCGTCAGGCTGGAGGCCTGGCGCAACGCGCAGCGGCAAGGAGCGGTGGCGGCAGCGAATATACTGGGCAAGAACCGTCCCTATGAGGACGTTCCCTGGTTTTGGTCGGATCAATACGACGAAACACTGCAAGTTGTCGGTCTCTGTTCGGAAGGAGAAATCCTCGTGATCAAGAACCTCGGCGCGAGGGGCCAGTTCTTGTTTTACCTAGCCGACGACGGGCGCCTAGTCGCCGCTTGCGGATTCGGGAGCCTGGGCACTGTGGCGAGAGAAATACGTGTCGCCGAGATCATGATCAGCAGGCGGCTTAAACCCGCGGCAGAGGCGCTCGCAGACCCAGCGATAAATATGAAACGTTTGCTGGTTTAGCTGGGATTCGGCATTGCGCGCGCGTTCATCCCGAAGAACGTGGCTGTTCAAGATTATCCGAGAAGAACACGCAGAAGCGCCGTGCGCGCCTTCTTCGGCACGGGAGCTACGCAGCGCCCAGAATGAGACCATCGAAAGGAACGAGCTGACAGAGCAAGATGGCTCTCAGTCACCAAGATCGCTCACGGGCTCCATCGAGCTCGGCGGCCTGCGCCAGCTGGCGAGCGCGACAGTGGCCAGCTCATAGCGCCGAACGCGGCCTGGCGCGCGCCTGGAAATGAACTCGACCCTCGAGAACTCAAAGAGCGCATAGCTGCACGCGTCAGCCCTCGATGCTCGACCGGACCACTCTTTCCGGTTGGTGGGCGTAGCGCACGCTTTGTCCGAAAACACGCGCGCTGAATGTAACGAACCCGCCAGTCTGTTGGCGAACGCGAGAGCTGGGAAACGCGAAGAAATTCCTCCGATTCACGTTGGCCCAAATCATGCACACGCGCTACGCGCGGCATTCCCAATTAGATCTCGGCGCTCGGGTCTCGCCGCTAATGCCTGGACGGTCACGGATATGCGGATTGAAACATTGATCGAGGTCGAACGCCAGCTGTGCCAGGACGCGTCACTCCACTACGACCGCGTACTCGCATGCTTTCGGTATCGACTTCGATTTCCAAACTAGTCGAATTGCCAGCATTTGACATGGAGGCACTATGCGCATCTGCGGTATCAAGCTGACGCATGACGGAGCGATCGCTCTTGTCGAGGATGGGCGGCTTATCTTTTGTATCGAGCAAGAGAAGCGGAGCAACAACCCGCGATATCAAACGATCGATAATCTCGATGCAATCGTCGTCGCTTTGGCGGACCACGGTCTGCATCCACGGGAAGTTGATCAGTTCGTCATCGACGGCTGGGCGGGGAAGGAGGAGTCGCAGTTCGAGATTCTCAGCGGGACTGTACCTATCACTCTCAAGGGAGGGCCATATATTGAATGCCATCCAGAGGGCCTTCTCGACTCGCGCGACGGGTTTGGCCTTAAGCTCGACGGCAGCGATTTCCCTTATAGAAGCTATCCGCACGTTACAGGCCACGTGGCCGCAGCATACTGCACAAGCCCGTTTGCCAAAGCTGTACAGCCCGCTTTCTGCCTGGTGTGGGACGGCGGCTCGTTTCCACGTCTCTATTATGTAGAACAGGGGGGCGCCCGTTTCATCGAATGCCTGTTTCCGGTGATTGGGCACGTCTATGCCGCAGCTGGCCTTCACTTTGGACCGTACAAGCAAGCAAACCATCCCATTTGGGATCTAGGAGATCCCGGTGTGGACCCGGGCGGCGCCGGCAAGCTCAACCTGGGTGTTGCCGGCAAGGTGATGGCCTATATCGCGCTCGGGTCTGTTGACGAAACCATCGTAACGGTCTTTCAGGAGCTCTATCAGGAGCGCCTTGCGGCTGACACGAAGCTTGCCAGCTTTCGTACCGACATCAAGAGCGCGGAGTCCGCGCTTGCGAGCTTGCACGACTTCTTCGGTGCCAGCGCGAGCCGATTGAAGGCCAAGGCAGCCGAAGATGTGCTGTCATCATTTCATTGCTTCCTCGAGCGTCTGCTCGTCCGCGAACTGACCACTGCTTTGCAGCGCCATTCGCGCTTTGCGACGCGAAATTTGTGCATAGCCGGTGGCTGCGGACTCAATATCAAATGGAACAGTGCACTACGTGCGACAGGTCTGTTCGATGCTGTCTGGGTGCCCCCGTTTCCGAATGACAGTGGCTCGGCAATCGGTGCCGCTTGCTGCGCAATGGTGGCAGACAAGGGCTTCGTGCCGTTGGAATGGTCGGTATATAGTGGTCCGGCACTGCAAGCTAGCGAAGTGTCGCCCGAATGGAAAGCCACGCCGTGTAGCATGCGTGAACTTGCGATCATTCTCGCCAGCAACGAGCCGGTGATTTTTCTTGCCGGCCGCGCCGAGCTTGGACCTCGGGCATTGGGTAGCAGAAGCATTCTCGCGGCTGCGACATCGCCGCGAATGAAGGATTACCTCAACGACATCAAACTTCGCGAACATTTCCGGCCAGTGGCGCCGATATGCCTGGAGGATCGTGCACCGGATATTTTCAGTCCCGGAACCCCGGACCCTTACATGCTTTTCGATCACCAGACACGACCAGAATGGCGGGACAAAATCCCTGCTGTTGTACATCTCGACGGATCTGCGCGCTTGCAGACGATTTGCAGGACCTCTCAGCACAAAGTCGCCGAGCTGCTCGTCGAATATGAAAAGCTCACGAGCATTCCGTTGCTTTGCAATACGAGTGCCAACCACCATGGACGCGGGTTCTTCCCTCATGTCGCAGCGGCCTGCGAGTGGGGGCGCGTCGAGCACGTATGGTGTGATGGCATACTGTGGACGAAAGCTCCGTAAGCGCGCTGCGACCGCTATGCCGAACGCTTGCCTGCTCGCCAAGCTCAATCGGGCTTCTTGATGAACGAGCTAAAAAGTTCTTGTCTCGAACTGGTGCCAAAAACCTAAGGTGCGAGATACCGTAGAAGTTCCGGATTGCCGCGGACGTCACCTGCAGCCCCCTGCAGCGCGATGCGGCCGCGATCCAGTACATATGCGTGATTCGCCACGCGCAGCGCGAGATCGAGGTGCTGCTCGACGATGATGACCGCGATCTCCCTGGTGAGCTCAGTCAGGCGTTCCGTGATCTCCTCGATCACGCCGATCCAGACTCCCTCAGTCGGCTCATCCAGCAGCAGCAGTTTCGGGTTTCCCAGTAGCGCGCGTCCGATCGCCAACATCTTACGCTCGCCGCCCGAAAGTGTGCCGGCCAGCTGGTCCAGGCGGTGAGCGAGCTTGGGAAAGAACGTCAGGACGCGATCGATCGCCGAAGCATCGGTATTGAAGAGCGATCCGACTGCGAGATTGTCCCGCACCGATAGACGTGCGAACACTGAATGCTCCTGCGGCACATAGCCGATGCCGGCGCGCACGCGTTCCTCGGTCCGGCGGCGATCGAGATCGCGGCCGTCAAAAGATACCTCGCCCCTCCAGCTCGGCAGCTCGCCGACGATGGTTTTCATCAGCGTGCTCTTGCCTGCGCCGTTACGGCCGAGCACGGCGACGCCGCCGTGCCGGGGAATGCCGAGCGTGACGTCGAACAGCACTTGGCTGCGGCCATAGCCGGCGTCGAGATGTCTTATGTCGAGGAATTGTTGCTCAGGCACGGCGTAAGTAGATCTCCTGGACGCGTTTGTTGGCCTGGATCTCCGCCACGCTTCCCGTCGCCAGCACCTTACCCTGATCGAGCACGGTGAGGCGGTCGCAAATATCGCGGATGAAATCCAGATCGTGCTCGACGATAACTAGGGAGCAATGCTGCTTGATAGGACGCAAGAGTTCGCCGGTGACTCGGCGCTCTTCCAGGCTCATGCCTCCGGTCGGCTCGTCGAGCAGCAGAAGCCGGGGCTGCCCCGCGAGCGCCATCGCGATCTCCAACCATTGCTGCTGGCCATGCGACAGGGTCGCCGCTGCGGCATATGCGCGATTGGCAAGTCGAAACTGGGTCAGCATAGTCATGACCTGATCGTGCAGGCGCCCTCTTGTGCGCGAGAAGACGAGATCGGATAGTGAGGATTGGGCCTGGAGCGCGAGCAGGATATTGTCGTAGAGCGTAAGCGTCGGAAGTACGGAGGTGATTTGGAATTTCAGGCTGATGCCTGCCCGCGCACGCTCAGTCGGTGTGAACAGGGTGATGTCGGTGTTGACGAAACTGACCTTCCCTTGCGTCGGCACTTCGGCTCCTGCGACGCACTTCATCAGCGTACTCTTGCCCGAGCCGTTCGGCCCGATCAAGCCGTGGAATTCGTTCTCGCCGACAGTGAGCGCGGCGCTGTCTAGCGCGGTGAGCTTGCCAAACACCTTGGAGATGCCGGCGGCTTCAAGGAGCGGCATTGCGCTTCTCCTTGAGTCTCGGGCCAAAGTTGCCAACACGCTCCCGCTCACCGAGCACGATGCTGATCACGCCCAGCGGCCGGAACAGAATGACGAGCAGCAGCAGAACGCCGAGCATGATCGGCCAGATCTCGCGATAATTGTCCGAGAGCCAAAAGCTGAGGCCTTCGATGATCACGGTACCGATCACCGCGCCAATTAGTGTCCCAGAGCCGCCGAACAGTACGTAGAGTACGACCTGCGTGGAGACAACGACGCCGACCATGTTAGGCCAGACGAATCCCTCATGAAAAGCGTAGAGGCTGCCAGCAAGCCCTGCGATGGCGCCGCCGACCGCGAACACGATTGCCTTCAGATGCTGCGTCTTGTAGCCGAAGAAGGCGATCCGTTGCTCGTTCTCGCGAAGGCCTGCGAGCGCGAGACCAAACTGCGAGCGCACCAGGAAGCGGCACGCGAGGTAGACGATCACGAGAAACCCGAGAGCGAGATAGTAAAAGACCGGCCCTTCCGAGAACGCGTACGGACCAAGCGTCATCGGCGCGATGGAGGGAATGCCGTTTTGGCCCCCGAGAAAGTACCAGCCGCGCGCGAGGCGATCGGCGGCATAGGAGCCGGTGAGCGTGCCGAGTGAGACGAAGATCACGCTGGCCGGATGCCGGCCGAGCAGGAGGAAACCGCCGAGCAACAGAGCCAAGACAAGACCGACCAGCGTGCCGGCCGGCAGCACCAAGAGGATCGAAGTGATGTCGAGGTCCCGCGCGAGAAGGGCGACACCATAGCCGGCCGAGCCGAAGAACAACGCCTGTCCGAAGCTCATGATCCCAGCGTAGCCCCACACCAGATCGAATGAGAGGGCAAACAGCGCAAGGATGACCACGCGGGTGGCGAGCACCGTTAGGAAATCGTGCAGCACCCATGGCAGGACCAGTGCCGTGAGCAGCACCAGCCCTTCCACGATCGGCATGACCTTCCGCTCCGCCGCGGAGGGCGGCGCGCCGCTCTCAGCCATCGGGTCGCCTGCATCGCCGCCGACATCGGCGGTGATGGCCTTTTCTGCCACTGTCATCGACTTCAGCATTCCGCCTCAGCAGCCTCTCAGCATTCCTTGGGATCGACGAGGCCGTTGCTGCGCCCGACGATCTCGAACTGGCCGCCCTTGGCGACCGCGGTGTACATCTTCATCCTGCAGTGTCGTGTTCCCGGCACCATCTCAGCCGGTCCACCTGGACCTTCCGCAATCTTGGCGTGATCAAGGCTAGCAGCGACCGATTCGCGATCGACCTTGCCCGCTTCCTTGACCGCGGCTTCCCACAACTTCAGCCCGCGATAGGTGCTAGGCCCGGCACTGCTGGCGGCGAACATGAAGTTGCTGCCAGGGAATTGCTGTTCATAGGCCACCTGGATTTTGGCAGATACCGGGTCATCCTTGGCCACAGCCTTGTAGTAGTCGAGGCAGCTGGCAAGGCCCTCGATTTCGTTAGCCGGATGGATGCTGAGCATGTTCTCATCACTATTGACCGCGGCAAGCCGCCCGCCGTTTTTGAGGTAACCCGCTTGGTAGAGTTGCTTGAAGAGTGGACCGACGCCGGGCGGGATCACGGTGTTGAAGATGACGTCGACCTTGTTAGAAATGATCCCATTGACGGTCGCGGAGAAATCAACTTGATCTAATGGATAATACTCCTCGAAAACGACCTCGGCGCCGTTCGATTCGATCAACTTGCGAGCGTAGGCGTTAAGGGTGCGAGGCCAGATATAGTTAGAACCTGGAAGGGCGAATCTCTTGCCAGCATTCTTGATCAGCCAAGGGATGAACTCATCGCATTGCTGGGCCGGTGTGGCGCCGGTGCAGAACAGATATGGCGTGCACTCCTTGCCTTCATAGAATTGAGGATAGAGATAGAGCGTTTTGCCCCGTGACACGATCACATCTTTGATCGCGTTGCGCATCGAGCTTGCAAGACCACCGAGAACCATGTCGACCCTGTCGCGCTGGATCAGTTTGCGGACGTTGCCCACCGCGACCGATTCATTCGAAGCCGTGTCTTCGATGTAGAGTTCAAGCGGCCGGCCCAAAAGCCCCCCTGAATTGTTGATATCCTTGATTACCATTCTGGCAACATTGGCATTCGAGTTTCCGGCGTAGCCGATCGCGCCGGTCAAGTCAGTCGCAATGCCGACCTTGATCGGACCTTCAGCCGCATTTGCCCATTCGGGGCGGATCACCCAGCTGCCAAGCCCTGTGGCAGCGGCACCTGCAGTGAAAGCAAAATTTGAAAGGAAACGACGACGAGTGAATTGAACGAGATCAGCAACCATCTGACTAGACTCCCCTTCCTCCAACGAGGCCTTGCGGCCGGAACTTGATGAAAGCTATTGCGAGCACGAAGACGAGGACATCGGCTGCGACCGGTGCAATAATCCAGGGTAGCGCCGCGCTGAGCGCTCCAATGACGCCAGCGCCTGCAATTGGACCTACAAAGGAGCCGACTCCGCCGACCAATACGGCAACAAAGCCCTGGATGAGAAAGCGGATGCCGAGATCGGCAAAAAGAGTGAATACTGGCACGATAAGCGCGCCGGCGAGCCCCGCCAACGCTGCCCCGATAGCAAAAGTCGCACCGTACATGAACCTTGTGGAAATGCCGGAGGCTCGCGCCAGGGAGGGATTTTCCAGCGTCGCCCGCACGCGCAGACCAAAGCTTGTGCGCGACAGCAGCAGATAACAGGCGCCGATCACCAGAACCGTAATCACGACTATCGTGAAGCGCCAGGCCGAGATGTGCATCGTGCCGATATCTATTGATCCGCCAATCGGCTCCGGTACGGCTACATAAAAGCCGCCGATCAGGCCTCGCACTGTCTCGCGGATGATCAGACCGAGCGCATAGGTGCCAAGCATCGCCACGATCGGAGCCGCATAGAAGCGGCGGATAATGAGCGCTTCGAGCACAAAACCCAGTATTCCGACCAGGACCGGCGCGGCGGCCATACCGACCCACACCGGGAGACCGTGACTAAAGGCGAGATACGTAATGTAGGCACCCAGCAGCACGAACTCGCCGTGGGCAAAATTGAAGATGCCCATCATGCTCGCGATGATTCCGAGGCCGAGCACGATCAAGACGATGATCGCACCGAAGCTCAGAATCTCGAATGCCGCCATGAGTATGTTAGTCATACGTTGCGGTCCAGCCGGGCACCATCGGATCCCGCCTTACATGCTCTTCCAGTCGCCTATCTGTTCGAAGGCATGGGCGGCGCGGTAGATGGTGGATTCTTCAAAGTAACGGCCGACCAGCATCAGGCCGACAGGCAGGCCATCGACCATTCCGCAGGGCAGCGACATGGCCGGATGATGCGTAATGTCGAATGGCGCGGTGTTGGTGAACATTTCGATCGCGCGAGTGAAATAGTCCTCGCGACTGGCATTGGCCGGAGGCAGCGGCGTAGCTTTCATCGGCGTCGTCGGCATGAGCAGGAGATCGTAGGTCTCGAGAGCTTTGTCGTATGCTGCAGCGAGGCGGCGGGAGATATTGAGCGCCTTGCCGTAAAACCTGGAACCATAGGTGTTGTTGATGTAGGTGCCGAGTAGCAGGAATAGTTTGTTCGTCTCGGACAACGAGTCCGCCTGCCGTCGCCAGCCCCGATGGAACTCCATCAGCGAGATTGGGTACAGGTCGCCTCGGCTGAGACCATAGCCGTCGCCGAACATCATAGTCTGGACGGCGCCCTCAGTTCCGATCGGGGTCCAGATCGCCGCGCCCAAGAGGTGCATCGGAATCGAGACGGTCTCAACGGTCGCACCGAGATCTTTGAAGTGCTTTGCCGCCTCACCCACGCTCTCATTGACTGCAGACTCTGCGGACGGCTGCTCAAAACCTTCCTTGAGAATACCAATCTTTATCCCTTTGATGCCCGCACCCAAGGCCTCGGTGTATTGATCAACCTTCGGTGCCTTGATGCGTGAATCGTAGCCATCGTCACCGGCGATCACCTCCAGCAGCAGCGCATTGTCGGCCACCGTTGCTGTTATCGGTCCCGTATGATCGATAAATATCTCGATCGGCATGATCCCCGTATAGGGAACCAGACCCCAGGTCGGCTTCATGCCGTACGTGCCGCAGAACGAGGATGGCATGCGGATCGAACCGCCCTGATCGCCGCCGATCGCCATGTCGACCTCGCCCAGCGCGACCACAACCCCGCTTCCCGAGGAAGAACCGCCGGCCGAATAGCCCATCTTATGTGGATTGTGCACCGGGCCGATCGCATTGGTGTGGCTACCGCCCGAGAGGCAGAAGGCCTCGCAGTGAACCTTGCCGGCAATCTCGGCGCCAGCATCCAGCATACGCGTAACGATGGTGGCGTCGAAGTCGGGTACGTAGCCTTCGAGTGTGGCCGAGCCATTCATCATGGGCACCCCGGCCAACATGATGTTGTCCTTTAGGGCAACCTTCTTGCCCTTCAGTTTTCCGCCGGCGGCACCCTGGATGTTCGTTTTGCGGTACCAGGCATTGCGAGGGTTTTCGCTCGGCGATGGCCGATAACCAGGGGTACGGGGATATTTGACCACCGGCAATTCGTCGGGCATCGCTGCAACCAGATTGTACGCATCGAGCGAGCCCTGCATCAGGCTGCGGAACGAAGCAACGTCTTCATCGGTCAGCGAAAGACCACACTGCTCGGCGACGCTGCGAAGCTGGAGGGGCGTGGGAAGGGAAACTGACACGAGGCTCTCCTGAAAGGTTTCATCCCGGCATTTGGACATGCGGCCTACGGTTCTTCCGCGAAGGACGCTTTTCGGATAATTTTTAGCTAAGGCCGGGCGAGCTGCATCCGCCCAGAGGGCGCGCAACGCAATCCGGGTAATGTTGGGTAAAAGCGGAATGGGCTTGAGCTTTTGACGAGCCGGTACGCCCCATCTAAACAACAGCTTAGAGTTGTATGCTGGCAGCGATCTTCAGTGCAATGCAGCGGCTAGTTTCCGAAGGAGATAGTCAGCGACTTTGGTCGTGGATTCATGCGATGCGATGCGCCGATGCGCTTCACAACTTGAGTGACTTAAGCTTGAAAGCCGTCGAGGTCTCGGCAAGCACCGCCTAGGCATCGCCCTGGGCAAATCCCGTGGCGATGAAGGCGGAGACGACGCGCCGTCCGCTCTTGCCGGCATGCGCCAACGCGTAGCGCATAAAGTGCTCGGGGGTCGTTGAAGAAGTCGTCCTTAGATTCCCTCGGTCTAGCAAGCGGCGATTCATGTCCTCGCCTCAAACCCGAGCACATTGCTATGCTCGACCCGCTCATCCCCATCGCCTGCACCAGATCATCCGAACGACCGCATCGAGATGCCCTGCGCGTGGACTTCCTGCACCATGGCGGTAAGCGCCGCGCGGCTCCAGGACGACCGGGAAAGTTCTCGGTAGAGAGTAGGACAACCACCAACAGCCGGAGCTTGGCTCATTTCGTACCAGCGCGTCGCGCTTTAGACAGCGTGTCGGGATTCTGACAATGTCAGATCACCCTTGGCAGAATAGCTGAATCTCTCAAATTCCTGTCAGTCCGGCGGCGCGCGCCGATTCATCTCTGGATTGGTACGGCGCTTGCTTAAACGGGGCGGTACCACGTCATAACGCCAGCGCGGCTTAGATACGTTCGCCGGCATGGCTCCGGCGCCGGTTCCTCAACAAGTGGGGCTAATGAGCATGTCCGGTCTTGCCGCAGCGTTTCTATGCCCTTCGAGCAATTCACCGGCGAGGGTTTACGATCGTCTCGAGCACATGATTCCGAAACTAATTCTTCGTGGGCAGGCGGGAGTTGGCGTTGCAGCCTTCATGCACGAACGAGGTGTTCGATATGCGAGAGCGCTTCGGCCGTCGTGCGGTTCAGTGCGCATCGTGCACGACGAACGGGATTGCACTTTTAGCCCCCACGTTGCAATCGCCCATATCCGTAGCCGCTACCGCAGAAACGGCGATGACGGTGACATTCAGCCAATTCACAATAATGCGGGCACCAGCCGCCATTTGGCAATTTCTCTGGATGGTGCTTTGGTCAATGCTTGTGAATTCAGGGAAGACTTGCTTGCCCAGGGTCACAGGCTCAGCGGCAACACAGATGCTGAACTCTTGCTTAAATGGATCGAACGATCCTGCGAAAGAGACTACTGGCGGCACGGCCTGCCGGTCAATTACGAAACTGTCTTTCGCGACATCGATGATCGTGTTGATGGCGCGATCAGCGCGCTCTTCTTGGACGGAGAAGGAAATCTGGTTGCATACCGTAATCGATGTGGTTTGCGCCCCTTGGAAACCATGCAAACAGATGACGGGTTCCTGCTCTTCGCTTCGGAAAATTGCGCGTTTGCCGGTCTACAGGGTAAGACAAAGCAGCTTTTGCCGGGCCACATCAAATATGTAGATGGAACATTGGGATCCTGCGTTGATCGTTCGGTGGGCAACGGGCCATACAAAGCCAAACTCTGCGCCTACGAAGCTCTCTACCTGGGAAATCCGAACACATCGGTCGAAGGCCAATCACATTCCGAGACGCGCTACAACCTCGGGCTTGCTCTTGGCCGCCTTGTTGCGCAGCGACTTCAAGCAGAACCTTGCACCACGCCTTCGATCGTTTCCTCGATGCCACGTACCGGAGGGCCCTACGCTGACGGACTGTTTGCCTCTCTCGACGATTACGGCGTGTTCGCCCAGCGTCAGGAAGTCGTTGCAACGCAATTTCCTCACCGAACACTCCTTGATACACCTGACCAACGAAAGTCTCGTATTGCCGAAAAGTACCGCGTGTCGGGAACCGACCTTGCAAAAAGCAAGATAATAATCGTCGACGAGGCCCTCATCAGCGGCGACACCAGTCAGGCCGTCACGAGCATGCTGCTCGCCGCTGGAGCCGCAGCCGTACATTGGGCGATCGGTTCGCCGCCTATCGTGGCTCCGAACTATTACGGCGTGGGCATCGACAATCTAGATGAGCTCGCATTCTGGCGGATATGGAAACGATTGACGCCCGAGCAGCGCACGCAAAGTATTCGCTTTCATAAGATGGAGCCGAAAGTTCTCAAAATCGTCGAAACCAGGATTGCGGCATCCATCGATGCAGCCACGATAACTTATTTGCCGTTCGAACTTCTCGTACCGTTGCTGCCCGGCAGGCAGGACGACTTCGATTTATCACCGTTTACCTTCGAGATGCCGACTCCTGCGGGACAGACGCGCGCTAACAGGAATTTGCGCACGCTGGTGGCCAACCTTCCCTATTTGGAACCAATCCCTGCTTGAGGCTAGATCATGAAACCCGTTCTCGTATTCGATTGGAATGGAACGCTGCTCGATGACGCGTACGCGCTTCTTCAAACGACTAACGCCATCCTGCATCGCTTTGGTTACACAACGATCGACATGAACACTTTTCGCGAACACTGCGACGTTCCGCTATCTCTGCTTTACCGCAGCCTCGGAATGTCACAAGAAGATGTTGCGACGGTGGATGGGGACGGAAGTGCGCTCTTTCACGACACCTACGAACCACTCGCGGACAAAGCCGATCTGCGCGAGGGCGCACGCAGAGTGTTGGAGTTGGCGCGCCAAGAAGACGCTTCGTCGATCATCGTGAGCAACCATATAGTCGACCCGCTGCGTTCCCAATTGAGACGACTTGGAATCAATGATTACATCGACGACGTGCTCGCCTTTGAAAGCCGCACCACTCAATACAAGTCGATGAGTAAAGGAGAGCGGCTTCGGCAATACATGCAGGAAAACCACCTGGAGCCGGCGTCAACCTTCATCATAGGCGACATGCCTGTCGAAACGGATATCGCACGCAAGCTCGGACTCACGAGCATATCCATTACCGGAGGATTTGTTTCGGATTCGCGCTTGCGGGCTGCGCATCCAGACTACACGATCGACAACCATCATGAGTTGGTTCCGATCTTACAAGGCCGCGGTTTCTTTCGGAACGCGTAAACCATGATCGGCGAGAAATCGTTGCCCAGCACCGCTACCACGACGACCGGGCAGAGAATTGGCCTTATCGGAATCGGTCGCATGGGGACCGGTATGGGTATCAGCCTGTTGCGTCACCGAGTTGAGCTGCATATCAAAGCAAACAAAAATCGTTTCGGTGCGGATCGCTTAACTGGCGCAGGCGCTCATGAACATCCTTCAGTCGCCGAGTTGGCGCGGCAGGTAAGGGCCGTCGTGTTATCTTTACCTTCAAGCCGCGAAGTTGAGGCGGTGTGCCTTGAGGATGATGGGCTGTTCGCCCATATGTCGCCGGGAGGCTTGATAATCGACTGCACGACCTCTTATCCTGCTTCGACGGTCGCACTGGCTGAGGAGGCTCAAAGGCGCGGTCTAAATTTGATAGATGCCCCAGTAACACGAAGCCCCGACCAAGCAGAATTTGGGCTCCTCAACGCGATCGTTGGATCGAATGAAAAGCTTTTTCCTGTGGCTAACGGCATTCTTGCCGCATTTTGTGAAACCGTTCTTCATGTCGGGGATGTCGGACAAGGCCACAGGCTCAAGCTTGTTTACAATAGCATGACAATGGGCATAGCGGCAGTAGCAGCGGAGGTTTGCCAATTTGCACACGTTCTTGACATCGATCTTGTAACGCTGCGCTCTTTGGTCAGTCGCGGCTCGACTAATAGCGGAATATTCCAAGCCTTCGTCGCCTTTTTGTTGGGTGAGAAACCCGATGTTCTGGCGATCTCGATTGCGAATTCCGCAAAGGATATCGAATGCGCCGTGCGCCTGGCAGACGAGAGTGCAGTTTCGGTGCCGGTCCTGGCTGCCGCTGCGCAGAAGTTGAATGTCTCCGTTGCCGCGGGTAACGGCGAACTGACACTACCTCATTTGTGCCGCCTATAAATGCGGCCCATCCTGCCGCAACGAACTATATGAGGATGCGGAGCGGCCACATATATCCAGCCGGCTCGTCGGCACGCATGCGATTGTGGTAATCACAATGTCACAACGCCTCGCCATGATCCGTCATCTCTTCGATTAGGCCTGGTACGCCTCGGGCGTCTCGAAGGTTGGCCGCGGGTGAGAGCCGGGCCTTCATGCTCGCCCGGCGATACGAAGCATAGTCCGAGACGCGCGTTCCGCGCTCCTATCAGGGTCTCGTGACGCAGCAAGTTTAATCCCGTCCTGCTTCCAGGATCGCGCGTGCCAGCCGGGCCGGATCGGAGAAGCACAATTCGTGGCTGCCCGGCACCTGAACCAGGCGGAACAGCCCGAGCTTCTCCGACAGCCGCGGATGCCAGGGATAGCCGTGCGGCAGCGCGGTATCCTCGGTGCAGTTGATGTAGGACTTCGCCAGCTGCATCTCGGCCGGGTTGGTCTTCAGCGCGATCTTGTCGCTGAACGTCTTGAGGGGATGCGGATTGAGGATGTCGTAAGCCTTCTGCGCCAGTTCGAGATCGGCATCGTTGATGAACGCCTCGCGCCAGATCGGGAATGGCAGCACCACCGAGCCGTCGCCGCGCTCGGCCGCGATCATCTCGAACAGGCCGAGATAGTGCGGCGGCACCATGTCGTTGAGCGACTCGCCGTTGTTGGGGACGAAGGCGTTCCAATAGACCAGCCGGCGGATCCGTTCCGGCACGAGGTCAGCGACCCCCGTGATGATCATGCCGCCATAGGAGTGGCCGAGCAGGATCACATCCTTCAGATTGTTCTCGACGAGATAATCGGCGATGGACTGGATCGCCTCCTTGAGTCCCGTGGTCTTGGCATCGCCCACCCGGTTGCCCTTGATCGTGGGCGTATGAACGGTGTGACCGGCGGCGCGAATGGGTGCGGCGACCGGCTCGAGCTCGGCTCCGGTGTGCCAGGCGCCGTGGACGAGGACGTAGGTCGACATATTGTAGCTCCTCCGCAAGGATGGTTAGATCGGCGCGGCAGTCAGCGGACGCGGAAAAGGTATTTGTCGCAAAAAATATCAGGTATCCGCTTCTCGTTTGCTTCGATCGTATGACGACTCATCTGCTCTCCCACAAATCTTTTGCCGTCGCGGGTCTCCCCTGGTCCGGAGCAATCAAGGGACAAAAACGAAATCATTACCGACCGAATGACCGCAGGCGCGCCTCGCAGAAGTCGCCAACCTGCTACGGGAATCTGGTCAAGTCAAGGATACGCTGACCATACGTACACGAGCGAACACGCAACGGGGGCAAAAAATGCGTTTCGCAACGATAAATAATGAAACGATACGACGGAAAGGTACTTTGTATGTGCCATTTAATTTTCTTGGTACGATGGATGACTCCGATGGAGCTTGTCACACGAGTCTGCCAAGCGCCCCTTGATCGCGCGCGCCGCGTCAACGCCCCCAAGCGTGATGTCTTCAGGATGATGTTGCGCTTTTCAAGGACAGCGCCAGCGTCGATCGCAAGGAGCTGCAACGCATGCTCGCCAAGCTTTAGCTTGGGACGAGCCGCTGATGTCTTCCGTCGTCCACGAAGTCTCGGATGAGACAGAGCGAAGACCGCCTGGCGCAGGCGAAGTCCCCGAAATGCTGAGCCCGAAAGAGTAGTCTGGCGCTTCGATCGACACGGAACAATTGCCCGCAGCGGCCTGATTGCCGCAGGCTCTCGCGTGCGCTTCGACATTGCGGCGGTTGTCCCCCGCCCCGCGACATGTTCGGCTGCCCATGGCCTTTCGCTGACCATGCTGCCGTGGGAGATGGCCTGCCCCGTCATCGTTGCCGAGAGCCGGTTACACCGCCGTCCCCAGGCCGAGACCGACATGCAGGAATACTTCCGCGTCAGCCTGCCATTGGTTCATCAGATGGTGCTGACGCTCGAACGGGCAGGATTCATCCGAAGGCAGCCGAGGACACCCCGCAGCATCGAACTGCTCGTTGATCACCAACCAACTGCCGGACCTACTCTGACCCAGCGCTCAACCGGTCAGATTCACCGTACAGAGGTACTAGTTGTGCGAGTATCTTTTCGAGATCGCCCATCTTATTATCTTCAAAGATAGGCCCGTCCGACGCAAGTAGCCTTTGCGCTTGTGAGCAATGGGTACAGCATGACCTAAAGAATTCACCGGTTAAGTGAGAGAGAGATACCTCTAAGCGTTTTGAGATTGTCGAATTCATAGCCGACGCGGATAGTCGCGTCGGGTCGAACCAGTCAGATGCGACGAGAAATCCCCAACCTCGCAAGAATGAGGGAATCAACGCGCTGTAAGTATGAACTTGCTCAAAGACGCTCTTGAGCGTTCGCGCCAGCATTGCATGAGCGCGGCCGTCAGCAAAAGAAAACCTCAGCGCCTGAACGGCAACAACGCCGCCTGGCCTCAGCCGCTCTTTGATAAGCAGATAAAATTCCCGAGTGTAGAGAGCCAGCGCCGGGCTATCGGAAACGAGATCGCTCAAATCGATGACAATGACATCATAAAGGTCTTGGTCGTTTACGATGAACTCTCTACCATCCAAGAAAACGACCCTGCATCGGGGATCGTCGAACGCTCCTCGATGCCAGTCTTTCAGATATTTCCGGCATATACTAATCAGTTCGCTGTCGAGATCAACCATCGTTGCCGTCTCGACCGACTTATGGCGCAGCGCCTGCCAAATGGTCGCTCCTTCTCCCCCGCCGATAACCAGTACATTCCTAGGTGCTGGATGAGCGAGCATCGCGGGTTGGACCAAGAGTTCGTGATACAGCTCCTGATCCAAAGCAGCGCTTTGGATCATGCCATCCAAGAAAAGAGTGACGCCATAATTCGCGGTCTCCGCAACGCATACAGCTTGAAAAGGCGTATGGCCGAGATGAACGATGCGGCGCAGACAATAGCTGTATCTATCGAAGAGATCGCTGTCTTCCGAGAACGCAAGATAAGTCGGATGTTGATTGTCTTGCCTTGACACCACGGGTTTGCGCGTATGGGAAGAAGATTTCTCACTCATCATTCGAGACCTTATGCTTGAAGATCAATGGAGTTTTTGCAGCGCGGACGACAAATCCCGATGCGGTGACTCGACGAGATTGGCGCGAAACTGTGTCTGTCTGCAAAGACTATGAGGGTGAGCGGCAGTAGCCCGATGCGAGAGGTCCGGCGGGCCGAACTGATCGGCTCCCTTGGTGCGTGGTGCCCCTACTGTCGACGGGTCATGACCACCGATCGCATTCCCTCCCACGACGACGTCTGGCCGCGGCGCACCCTTTATGGGCTTTGGTCATAAGCTCCACTTGCCTGACCGTTACCTCTTCTCACACTGCGGACGTCAGATCGTCCAGGCTGGAAAGCCTCGATCAAAGCCGCGACTGCACTTTTTGCATCACCGCTGCCACAGACAAAAACATCAGCAGCCACGTAGCCGCTCTGAGGCCAGGTATGTAAGGTCATGTGCGATTCGGCCAACAAAGCTACTGCCGAAACGCCGTGACTTGGAAAGAACCTATGCACATGAAGGTGAATCAGCGTCGCTTTCGCTGCGCGAACAGCTTTCCGAATTGCGTCTTCCGCGATGGACGGATCGTAAAGGTGGTTCGCTTCCCAAAGGTCAAGCAGGATATGAGCTCCACCAATAGAATTTACCGGTCCAGCATCAATCGCTCCGTCATCAGTCATTTTGCATTCTCAACTGAATTTTCGATCCGATAGAGCTTTTGAAGGCGCGGGGCAATTGCCAACGGAAGACGGGGCGACACGATCGCAGGGGCGATACAAGTTGAGCGAATGGGGCAATCATTGAGAGAGGTGTGACGCAGCGCGGTGAAATCAAACCGCATCGATTCTCTCCCCCTCCCGGCCGCGCTTTGCGCGCACGACATGTACCTTCTGAAACAGCTCAACTTAGCTGATAGTTGAAGAGCAAGAAAACTATTAACTCTGGTAGTATGGCCGTGCCTAAGTCCGACTGGCGCTGCAACGCCCGCGCAGCCGGCGGGTGCTTACAGAAAGGCAATCAGTTTCCGACGAGCACATCCAAATGGATTATTGCGAGCCCGTTTTTGGCGGTGTGAAGCTGTCCTTTATGGCCCGGCGGTGGCCTTCCACCGACACCGGCTTCTGCATGAACGTGCCCCTCGAGACCTGCGACGACCGGCATCATCGCTGATGCGAGGGTTGGTTCAATACTCTCATGTTCGGCAATTTGGAAGACCATGGGGCGCTGACGAGAGGATCTGACGCTGCGGTGCATAACGCGGTGAAGGTCCACTTCCTTCACAGCCCAATGCTTGCGCTAAGATTCAAAATTCGTTGAGCATGTCAGGCGCTGTACGATTGAGGTAGATCGCGCTGTTTTGGAGCGGATGCACCTCGGCATGGAGTATCCAAAACTTCACTCCCCGCGCGGTCCGTTACCCTGACCAACATACGCAATCTCGTCCGGCACTCCTTCCTGCATGAACAAGCAACCAAGGGGAGCCGACCTACCAATTCCCGCAGGTTGTTAGCGGCGAGAGCGAAGCGTAGATGCTAGCCTGGAGATAGCGCATGTTTTATGTTTACAAGTACGCGCGCATGCCCCGGCCGAGTAAATGGACCTTTGCGTCGCAGCACTCGAAGTTGGAAGACGCCGAAGTGGCAGAGCGCAGGCTTTGCCCACAAGGCGTTGACATCTGCACGGAACCAAGCACCGAGCCGCGACATGGCTTCCTCGGCTCCGTGCAGGGGCTTGATTGGTCCGCAATGATCGCGCGGCAGACACTCAAGTAGAAGCGGATAAGGGATGGGTACTCACCAGCCCAATTGCTCATCCCTGACGTGCTTCGCTGGGTCGAAGTGTACGCGCTAGCCTCTGGCATGAGACGGTCACTTGCTCGTTGTTGGCTTCAGGCGCGACAAAGCGACGCCGAACCGCTTGATCACGAGCGGAACATGATCGCAGCATTAAACGGCGCTCCCGAGCGAACAGTAGGTGCAACTTGCCCAAGATGACAGAAGGCCGACCTCATCGCGATGGAAGTGACTGTGTCCTCGCGCGCGCGCTCCGACGAACGTAATTGACTTTTATCGCGAAGATTGTCGGGACAGTGCGACTGATTACATCCCTGCAAGAATGGCGGCCCTTGCGGCGTGCGGCCGTCGCGTCTCGACGAGCAAGCAAGCAAAGGGGTGATCTGCATCTGTCCAATGAGGATTCTCGTGTGAATGCCGATCAACTTTCTGTGGCCACGTTCGCAACATCACCGGGGCAGGACGCCGCGCCGAGTTTGGGGATTCGTGCTCTGATGCTGGGCGACCGCATCAATGCGGCGGGCTTGGAGATCGGAACGATGGTGTCGTCGACGCCGGCCGCGTTCCGGGTTCACGCCGGGCTCGCCGTGATCTTCCGCTACGGCATCGTGGTGCTGATCGGCCTCTTGCCCTCCGAAGAGAAGGTTCTGGTCGACACCTTGAAGCCGCGCGTGATCGGCGAATTCAGTCCCTACGAGGAAGAGACCGCGCAGGTGCAGCTCTGCAACGATGACGCCTCTGAGACTATCCAGCCTGGCGGGCCAATCTGCATCGCCAAATTCTCGGACGACCGGCTGCTCCTGATCGCGGACGCGATCGCCAAGAGCACGGCGCTTGCCCGCGACGAGCGCCGCGTCGGCGCCGTTTTCGACGTCATCGAGCCCTTTGCGCGAGAGCTCGCCCAGCGCGGCCGCACGCCGCGCCGACGCAAGGGAATCCTGCAACTGATTGGTAACGTGCTGCTGGTGCAGCAGCGCGTCGCTGGCCGTGTCGCGGTCGCGGAGAAGCCTGACGTGCTCGGGGAGAGGCCAGGCCTCGACCGTCTCTATTCGCGTCTCGAGGACGAATATGAGCTGCAGGAGCGCCTCGACACGCTCGAGCGCAAGCTCAAGGCAATCTCCGAGACTGGGAATGCGCTAACGGATATTATCGACACGCAACGCTCTTTTCGCCTGGAGGTCGCCATCGTCGTGCTCATCCTGATCGAAGTCGTGATCGGCTGCGTCCAGATCCTCACTGGAACTCACTAGCGATTACGTTCGCTCAATCGCGTAGTCCCCAGCGTGTACGAGCATGAAGGGTCGCGGATACAACAGGATCAGTGTCCGCGCGGCCGGAGCAAAGGGGGGCGTGCGGCCCAGGCGATCGGTCGCTCGCGCGGCGGCTGGACGACCAAGGTCCACGCGCTCACTGACGTCATTGGCCGTCCCTATGCCCTGATGCTGACACCCGGCCCGCTCGAATGGGCCGGGCCGATCCAATACCTGCTGGGTGACAAAGGCTATGTCGCCGACCGGCTACGCCGCCTCGCCTGCCAAGCAGGCGCCACGCCCGTCATACCCGGCCGCCGCAATCGCAAGCGTACCATCCGATATGACGAGCAGCGCTACCGGGGCCGCCACTTGATCGAGAAACGCCTTCTGCCGCCTCAAGGACTTCCGGTACGACCGGCTCGCCGCCAATTTCCTGTCCGCCGTGGCGCTCGCAACCGCCGTCGCCTTCTGGCTCCGGACCTAAGAGCAATCCGGGTCGGCTAAGCAAGAAAAGGTTCGGCAGAGCCATTCCGTCGCCGGGCTGAAGCTGCAAAAACCTGACGGATCGTCGACCTGCGCATTGGTGTCGGCCAGTCCTGCGGCCTCAGCGACGAAAGTCGGCCCCATTACTGCAAGCGCGATGGCGGTCGCAGTCACAAACAAGATTTTTTTCATTCGAGCGTCACTTCCTTAGCTTAACCCCAGCCGTCCTTCTGCTTAACAGAGCGAATGCAAAACGCAAATCTAACGCTACGTCAGGTTACATCTTGTTCCTGTCCGCCGTGGCGCTCGCAACCAACGTCGCCTTCTGGCTCTGATCGAGTCTCAGCCCTAGGATCCGAGACGCGACCGCCGGCGTCACCAATGCTATATCGGAAATGGGATCGAAGGCGTTGCGGAGCGCGGACACCTCGCGCAAACGTCGAGCCAACTGAACGGCTTGGGGGGAACTCTGACCTTGGACTTGCGTCCGATCCTTCAAGTCCTGCTTCGGCAGCCATGATGAGCGCGAAATCCCAGCCCGCGCGGCCGATTGTATTCTCGAAATGATTCTACCGCCCTGAAGCAGCACTGGTTCTGCGCTCAAGCGCTGGGGCAGCAAGCTGGCCAAACGCATCGGCGCCAAAAAAGGCCAAGGTTGCCGGATGCAAGTCCACGTCAGCAGAGCAAGAGACTGGCCCCACGCGACAAAGCCGAGCCTCCAGTCCCAACGGTCCAAGCGCCAGATCGGCTCCCTTGCTAGCGCCAATCTGAGCCGCACTTCCATTTTTTTGATAGCGACGGTCAAGGAATTTCGCTGCGGATTGGCGCAGCAACTCACTATTCTTTTCCTGCACGTCTGGCCGCACTTTAGCTTGGTCTGGCGTGCCAGAGAAGGAAAGGAAAACGTGATGAAGAAGAAGATCGCTGAGATCAAGACCACCATCCGCACCACCACTCCGTACACCGGTACGCTTTAGGTTGGTTCGACGAGTGCCTTGAATGCATCTACCTGATGAGGGCATAGCGACACCGGAGGGTGGTCTTTTCGACCACCCTCCTTTGTGACAGTTCCGGAGAGTCGAATGGTTGATTTGATCCAGCAGCGCATTGCCCCGGCCATATCATCTTCCGTCGAAATCAGTCCGATCACCATTTTGAAGGCAGAAGCGGGCATGGCACCGATTCCGACGATCAAATCGGCACTCGCGAGCTCCGGCCGGGACATCTCGATCACTGACGGCGACTGGCGGACCGGCGGCTATCTTGCGGGGCTGCAAACGCTCATCGACGCCGAACTGACGTGGGCTGCTGAAAATGGCCCAAAGTTGGTTGAGGCGGCACAACAATCCTTGAAGCGGCTATTCCCTCGCCTAGTCAGCGATGCCTTTAGCGTGCCGAAGGATCTCACCAATACCTCGAGCAAGGAGGAGCGCACACGCTTCTATCATCATGAATACCAAAATAAACTCTTGGTTGGATTAGCCGAATTCCTGATCAGGTGTGCCCGAGAACGCAACGAACGTCATATCGTCGTCATCGACCGGGCGGCTACCCTGTCCGCCCCGGCGAAGAACCTGATCAAGCTGCTCAACAGGCTGGACGACGATGCGCGCCGGTTTCGGTTTCTCCTGATCGATTATGAACAACGCCTCTATTTCCAGGAAGCCAGCGAAGTTCATTTCGGCAGATATAGCATGCAGGACCTGGGGCCGATCCTGGATCGGAATCTCGCTACGGAGAAACAACGGCAGATCTATGAGGCAAGTGGTGGGAATCCGCTGATCGCCGAGGCCTTGAGCAAATGCGCGGCTGCCGGATTGCCGGTCATCGGCTATCTCGAGCCGATCGCGATCGTGGATCTCCATCTGGCCAGCCTCAGCACCGGGGAACGGCACAGCCTTCTCAGATCGTACATTGAATCCGATTGCACGACGCCTGATCTCATCGCGCAACGAAACTATGCGATCTTCGAGCAGGCGACCGCAGATCATCTGCACGAGCAGATGCACCGCGCTTCCCTCGACCGCTATCTGACGGGCGAGGCGCCGCTCGTCATGCTTCATGCGCTATCGATAAGGGACAAATACAAGCGTCTGGAACTGGTTGCAGAACCGAGTCAGATCCTCCAAAGCATCGGCCTGTATGACCTCTGGTTCGGCTACTTCGGGGAAATTTTCGTCGATCCTGCGCTTCGCACCTACGGCTCGGGAGATGCTTCGGTGAACGCCGCGTTCATCAACGCGGCCTTTGTGCTGTATTCGCTCGGCTGCGGGCGGGTGTCCGTTCCCTATCTGAATGAATTCTACGAGACATTCCCGAAGAGCCGATACACGCCGACGGTTCTCTATGCCCAATCAATGACGTATGGACGTTATCAGCAGCCGGTCAATCTCACGGTGGCCGAAGAGTACGCCGTCCGAAATCTGGAAACCATCGAACGGGATTTCAAGGATCACGACAAGTATGATTATATCAAGGTGTTTGCAGAGAATGCCTATGCTTACATCAAGGCCAAGCAGAAGAAATATGAGGAAGCCCTCAGCCTGTGCGCGGAAGGTCATGGCAAGATGCTTACGGCGTATGGCGACGAGCGGTTCAAGCTTCACCAGTCGATTCTTATCTACAACACCAGTCAGGTCTATGAACTCGTCGACGATCTTCCTCGGGCTGAGAAGCAGTTGCGTGAGGCCATTGCCTACGATCCCTACTATGGAGAGTATCACAATGACCTTGGGAACCTGCTTTCTAAAGTACCCGCAAGGGAAGCTGAGGCTCTAAAGGCATATGCGCGCGCCATTGAGCTCTGTCCCCCCTATTACGAAGCTCATCTGAACAGGGCCGCACTTCGCAACAGAATGGGAGATGCCGCAGGCGCTCTAGCCGATCTCGACAGAACACTTGTCATCAAGCCAAACGAGTGGCGAGCTCACTTCGAGAAGGGCAACATCTTGATGCGGCAAGAGAGGCCGAAAGCTGCTCTGGAGTCCTACCTAGCAGCAGCCAATATCAATTCCTCGAATCCAGATTTGCAGAGCAACCTCGGTCTTGCCTATTCCGAGCTTGGTAAGGCGAACGAGAGTATCGCGCACTACCTTCGAGCTCTTGAACTCAACCCTCGCCACGCGCCCACGCACAACAATCTCGCCATCGAGTACTTCAACGAGGGTCGGCGAGATACATCACTGAACCACGCCACGGTCGCTGTCGAGATTGGCGGAGATCCAGATTACCTCCTCACTCGTGAGCACATCCGGACAAGTCTGCAAGCTGACCTGGCTTCGCGGCGGGATCGAGCTTCTGCGTCTTCGGCCACGCCTATATGAGCTGGCGGCTCATGGCATTCCTTGCCATCGAAGCCGAGCGGCGTGCGGCAGGATCGCCAGGAAAATGGTAGCTGCACCTCGAAGCTTAAGGGCAAAGTCTAGCGGATCCTGTCGCGCGAGACGCGCTCTAAATTCAGCGACCGACGAGGCAACGGGATCCGGGTTGGCCGACAAGTTGTCCCGAGCGACCGCACGCCACAGGCGGGGAGGCAGATATGATGCCTTCTGACCAGTCGTCCTGTTGCAAGAGCGTTCGTCATACCCTTGTCGGCTCATCACACCGATGTGGCGGCACAAGACCAGCGTCATTTTCGCTTCCGCATCAAGCGAACCCGATGACATTTTCGATGAGCTAGAAATGAGCGGGTCGAGCACACGACAATTGGTTTATCTATCGCATCTGATCGTTCAGATCGGCGGCTGGGCGTTCCGAATCGGCATCCTGATCGGCCTTCTCCAATCCGGCATGAGCGCCGCGGGTCTCGGCGTTGCCTTCAGTTTTGCGCCTATCATGCTTGGGAGCCTTTTCTTGTCGCCGCTGGTCGACAGACGTGACCCGATCTCCGCCATGATGATCGTCAATGCGATTCGCATATGCGCACTGCTCGCCATCTTCGGCACCGACGGAGCGGATTCCTTTATGAGCTATGCCTCAATGGCCGTCCTAAGTCTGGTCCAGCCCATTTACTTGTCTGCGGAAGTTTCTTTCTTCCGTCGTATCACATCGAAAGACGGCATGATCTCGGTGCTGCGCAACATTGCCAATATTGACCTGCTAACCTATCTGATCGGAATGTTTGCAGGTGCCATGCTCTCCAACCAATTGCACCTACCTGGCGTCTTGGCGTTCAACTTATCGGCGATCATCCTGTCGTTGATCGTGCTTCTTGGCATTAAGCTGCAGTTCAGAAGGACACCAGCAATCCTTGAGAAGCAGCCTTCCGGAACCCTCCTGGATTTGACACCGCTCTATCCCGCATTCCTTGCTGTCTTTCTGCTCAATCTTGGCGCGGGCATCATCAATGTCTATCCCGCTATACGTGCCACAACTGGAGGGGTTCTCGACAAAGGCCTTATATTGACAATCGTCATGAGCAACGGCGTTTTGGCCCTGCTCGGGGCGCTAGCCGTCAAGCCGATTTTCAACCTGTTGGGCGCCTTGCCAACGGTCGCCGGGGCCGCAATGCTGCTTGCGGCATGCCTTGCGATCATGTCGCTCGATGCCGGCCTGACTGTGGTCATCGCGTCCAGCAGCGCGATGCTCGGCTTTGGCCAACTATTTGCGGCTGCCGCCCACACGCACATGGTCTCTGCAGTTGCTCCGGATCGAGCCGGCCGCCTTTCCGGGTTATTTCAATGTTGTACCTTTAGCGGGGTTGCGGGGAACGGCATCGCTGTCTCGCTTTTAGGTGACCGGCTCCCTTTCGGCAAGATCGTGCTTCTATGCGCGGCAAGCGCATTTGTTGCCTTCGCTGTTGCGACCTTTGCAGTGGTGAGATCAAGGCACTCTCAAGGTTCATGTCCGGTCGATCGGTAGTTCAGGGATTCACGCGATGCCATGGGATCAGTTGTTTCTTTTAGAACGCTCGTTTGCAGATCCGTCCTTGCCAGGACGAGAATTCTATTGCTGGCACTGCTTGCTATTGGACGGGGTGCTGTCCGCGTTTCCAAGCCGCGCTGCGATGCTCGACGTTCGTCGGGTTGCCTGGGCCAAGCCACGAACGGCACTCATCGAGAGGCTTGGCCAGGATCATCAGTCCGCGCCCGCTCTTATTCTCGAGAAGGGAGGCCCTGCACCGGAGAATGCGAAGTACGCGAACGGGCTCGCCTATGTCGACGATCCATTTGCAATCCTTCATTGTTTAGCTGTGCGTCACGGATTTCCGGCGCCTTATCCCGGAAGAGTGGCGCCTTGGCCATGATGGTCATCATCGGGTTGACACCAGCATTGGCCCAGGGGAAGCTTCGATTGAGCGGCCTGCTTGATCTTGCGAGTTGCGGCCTGGGACAGGCGATGGCTGATGACTCCAGCCTAGTAGTTCCGGCAGTACCCAGCGTTCAAACTCGTTAACAGCCGCAATATTTCGCGTGTGCTCATTGACAAACATGTAGATTGAGCGATCGACCGGCACAAAGCCAAAGGGAGCCACAAGCTCTCCCTTCTCAAGGTTGCTTCGGACCAGAATTTGCGGGGAAATCGCGGCTCCAAGCCCACTTTTTGCCGCCTCCACAGCCAAGGAAAATGTGTCGAACACGACGCGGCGCGACCTCTGTAAGCATATTGCAGCCGCGCTGGCCCATTGGCTCCAGGCGTCCAATCTGGCGGCCTCGTGCAGCAGAGGAATAGACAAAATCTCTTGCGGGCTTTTGATTGCCTTGAGCGTAGCAGGCGAACAGACAGGGCCAATCATCTCGTTCGCTACGTGCACCTCACAAGCCGGAAGCGGCCGCTTCAACAAGCCGCAAACGAACAATACATCCAACGCACCAACAGCCAGCGCATCTAGATCGGCCTCGGTCTCAAAGACAAAATCAATGTCCTGATAGCGTTGGCGGAACGCACCAAGACGAGGCAACAAGCCGTGGGACAAAAATGTGGTTGAGCACCCCACCACTACGGAACGTCCTGCATCGTTCCTTCGTAGCTCATAGCATTCTTTCTCGAGCATTGTGAACGCGCTCGAACAGCTGCTCTTTAGCTGATCGCCGTCGGATGTCAGCCGCACGCCCGAACTACGGCGAACGAATAGCCTCTTGCCGAACCAATCCTCGAGAAGGCGCATCTGGTAGCTTACCGCGCCGGGCGTCATGTTTAGCCGCTCGGCCGCCCTTGAGAAGCTTGGAAACTCGCTAACCGCCTCAAATAAATGAAGGCTTTTCAGAATAGGTAACTTGCGCATCTGACTTACCTCATGGGCGCAGCTAACTGCGATGAGTTATTTGTTGTTGAGCTCCTTCCCAGCGCCAACGACCGCTATTGCTGGCTGGTTGGACACACTTGAGGACTGAGACCTCTTCGGTGCTAGGCCTATCAACGCGAGTCCACCGATCAAGTTCGCTGCCCAGTTTCGGTCGAGACACACGGACGCTTCCGGTCTTGTCGTCCTTGAGGTACGGTTGCGTTAGATTCCCGCTCGGTGCAGCGTTCATTGCTGTGCGATCTCCTCCAGAAGGAGGCAACGGAATTTGAGTTGGAATGGCAAGTCCTGGACCGATCAGGCTCTGCAACACTTTGCCCGTCGACGGAGATGCCGCCGGGCTAGCCACGCTGCAAGACGAGCAGCTAGTTAACGGGCTTGCCTTCGAACGCTTCTCGCGCTCATGGAATTCCTCCAATCAATCTCAAGATCCGGCATCGTATCTTGCCCGCCGATTGGGTGGTTCGCTGCTTTAGCCGCGCGTCCGCCTCGGTCAATACAGGCAGAGGACGTGATGACGTCGAGATAAGCAATGGTTCTGGAATTGTCTGCTTCGATAAGCCCCTCCGCTGAATTTACTGCGAACAAAGCCTTTTCGATGCATAGGTGTATTCGAGCGCCAGTCGACGTGCGTATTCGATGAGATTGGCCGCGGCAGCGTGTCCCCCATCGATGTTCTCGTAGTAGAAGTAAGGCTGGCCCAGCGCGGCGAGTTTCGCGGCAGCCTTGCGCCCGTGCGCTGGATGCACGCGGTCATCCTTGGTTGAGGTAAGAATTAAGGGAGCGGGGTAGGTCTTGCCCGATGCCAGCTTCTGATAGGGCGAGTAGGGTTCAATCCACGAACGGTGCTCGGCGACGGCGGGATCACCGTATTCGGCAATCCAGGAGGCGCCCGCGCCCAGGCTGGTGTATCGAAGCATGTCAAACAGCGGCACCTGCATGATCGCCGCGTTGAAGAGCTCGGGACGTTGGGTGATTGCGGCGCCCACGAGTAGGCCACCTTGGCTGCCGCCAATTACTCCTAGCCGGCGCGGACTTGTAATCTTGCGGCGGATCAGGTCTTCGGCAACGGCAATGAAATCATCCCATGTCGTCTGTTTCATTGCCCCCTGGGCTGCTTGATGCCATTGTGGACCAAACTCGCCGCCCCCGCGCAGATTCGCAACGACATAGGCATTGCCCTGTTCGAGCCAGAGCCGTCCCACGGGTCCAAGATACGAGGGCAGAAGCGAAGCCTGGAACCCGCCATAGCCATAAAGAAGTGTTGGGATGTCGCCGTCAAACGTCGCGTACTTCACCCGCACCAGAAAATAGGGAATTGACGTGCCATCACGCGAAGTCGCTTCGAACTGGTCCACGACGTGATTGGACGCATCAAAGGCGGTAGGAGTGGTCTTCAATTCCTCAACGTTTTGGGTTTCGGCATCAAAATACCAGATTGATGTTGGCCTGAGGTAGTCCGAGACCGTGAACATTGCCTGGTCCGCTTGCTCGGACGCGGCCGACACGTTTACATTTGTATGTTGCGGCAGTGGGATCGGTTCCGACGACCAAGCTTTCTGATCGTACTTATAAAGGAACGCTTTGCTCTGAATGTTCTCAAGGATCGTCAGGATTAAGAAATTCTTTGTGCTACTGAACCCGCTCAGGGCCTGGCGGGGCCCAGGTTGGAAGACAAGCGAGGCTTTAGCGCGCAGCGGATCCTGTTTCCATTCGGCTAAGTCATACGAAATCAGCGAGCCGGCCCCAAATCTGACGTCATCTGGCTCCCATTCTTCGTCAAGGTTCACTAGCAGGCGGCCGCTCGCGAGTCCGACTATCGCCGCCTTCTTCGGCAGATTGAGCTTGATGGGCCCATCGGGGCGGAAGACCACGTACTCACACTCGACAGAGCTGATGGCACGGACGGCGCCGGTCGCATGTATACGTCCTTCACTGTCTCGAAGCACTAATGGCAGCGTCTGAACGTCGGTAGGCTCGCCGCGAAAGATCTCGCGAGCCTCATCGAGCGGCTGAGCGCGTTTGAGCTCCTTCACCACAAAGGGGTAGCCGGCCTGCGTCAAAGACCCCCTTCCCCAGTCTCGTGCAACAAGGAGTGTGTCACTATCCACCCAGCTGACGTTCTGCTTGCCCTCCGGAAGATAAAAGCCGTCAGCAACAAAGGACTTGGTCTCACTGTCGAACTCGCGTATGGACGCGGCATCCTTGCCGCCATCGGAAAGACTAATTAGGCAGAGGCGCTCTTCAGGCGGAAGGCAACTGCCACCTTGAAACACCCAATTCTTGTTCTCGGCAATGGCCAATGCGTCCACATCGAGGATGGTTTCCCATTGTGGATCTTGGCTACGATAGCGTTCTAGCGTGGTGCGCCGCCAGACGCCGCGCACATGGTCCTCGTCTTTCCAAAAATTTTCTAAGCCGCGGCGTCCCAACGAAACATATGCAATGCGATCCTTGGACTGCAGGATGGTGAGCGCCTGTTCGTAGAAGCGCTGATAGCGGGGATCTGCCTGGAGGACCCCGAGTGTCTTCTCGTTTTCGGCGCGAGCCCAAGCCAATGCGGTTTGTCCTTCGACGTCCTCGAGCCAGACGAATGGATCATCAGCCTCCACCAACGTCGTTCGCTCTTGCGCGGGCGTTGTGGACGCGGTCCGGGCAATCGATGGCGGGGCGGCGGAGAGAGATGATGCGTTCATGGACTTTCTCCAGATGAGATCGACGGGCCACGAACACGCCTGGCGCGTCAAGCAGAAGCGGCGGAAAGCACGCAACGCATGGCATAGCGCAGCTTGCGGACCATTCACTGCAAACTGCGTGCCGGCTAAAGAGTCGGACGTTTCAGCTACTCAGGGCTGCACCGACGATGTCCGATTCCCGACATTGATTGCCAAGCAAACACGGGCAACGCGTCGGCGGGATCGCCTGTCAGACATTGCCGGTATTTTCGATCTTCTGTGGTCAGGAAGGGACACACCCATGCACCGCGCGCCAGCGCAGTCCTACCATATGTGTAGGTTCCTCCCAGCTTCGGCGCTATCGGGCAGATTTGTCCGCGGCGGTCACCCCGACAAGGAACAGCGGCGTTGATCAGCGGCCAGATCGCGATCAGGTTAAGGACGGCGTACATGGCGATCTTCCAAGCCATCCGAAGAGGTGCTCCAAATAGTTATCGGACAGCTCGGCTCTTCCTGGCCAGGAGAAAGATCTTGTATTTCCTCCGCCTGTCGGTGCGGCAAGCTCTTCGCGCGCCCACAAGCCCTAATCCACCAGTCACCGAATGCGCCGCAGTGCCGTCGTCAACTAGCATGTCTAGTAGTTGATTGAGATGGAGGGCTCCTAACAAGCTAGATGCCATAGCAGAGCTCAAATGGGGCTAATAGTTCCAATGCACCGACCTTCCTGCGATCGTTTCGACACCTCTATCTCAAACAGCCGATCCGCTGGCACATCGTCTCCGATCAGAATCAAATCCGATGCTTGGCACGTTTCGCTCGCACATTGCGGCTCGCTGCCATGCACGATCGCGCTGGACGGCACACTTAGCTGATCTAGTCCCGCGCCCGCTCCTCTCCCGGCGCCGTCTCAAAGCTCGAGTGGTAGTCTGAGATAAGGGGGCCGACCAAAAGACGAACAATGACGCGGTTCAGACGTGGTACCGACGCTTCTTAATGTTGATCGCTAATAGGTGCCGATGAAAGGCCAAGATGCCGACAATTTCCGACGATTAGCTCTTGGCCGTTTGCGCCGCTTGTTCAAACTCCCGTGCAATTGCAGCTTCGATGGAATATATTCGTTGTGGGATCGATGAGAGCAATTGATCTTTAGTCAAACGGAATGACGCGATGAAAGAAGCGGTTGATGATCGCTTATTGGCAGCAATTGATCGGCTAGAAAATGCCACCAGCGAGGTCGCCAATGCTTTGTCGACAATGCTTAGCAAGCAGGACATTGCAAATGAACACCTGCGCAAACTTGTAACTGCTGCGGAAATGTACGGGCTACCCAGAACAAACCATAGCTTGTTTCGGACTTTGTCTACGATTGCGCAGGAACAAGCCATTGAGATCATCCGCACAGAAATGGCGGACGCTATTTTTTTTGCCGATCACGATGAGTTCAGGTTTGATGCCTTGTCAAAAGCGGGTACGGGTGTTGCCCTCGAGTTCGGCGTCTATAGCGGTTACACTATCAGCACCATGGCCGAAAGATTTCCAGAGCGGAGGTTTTATGGCTTCGATAGCTTTAATGGCCTCCCGGAGCGCTGGAACGGATACCTTCCAGTGGACTTCGATCGTGGAGGTAAGGCGCCTGACGTTCCGGAGAACGTCGAGCTTATTGTTGGTCTGTTTGAAGAAACGATTCCGGTGTTTGCTCGGCGCGAGCTGCCCGTTGCGTTCATCCACGTCGATTGCGACATATATTCAAGTACGAGAAGCATTTTTACGGGGCTCAAGTCTCAGATTCGTCCGGGATGCGTTATTGTGTTTGACGAATATTTCAATTACGTAGGGTTCGAGAAGCATGAAAGATTAGCTTTCGACGAATTCATCCGCGAGACCAACTATGGCGTCAATTGGATATCTTATTCGGGGCAACAAGCCGCTTGTCTACTGACGAGAGGCACCGAGGAGCACTTTCATCGACCTGGCTGAAAAGCTGGTTGTCATCGAATGCTTTTCGCCTACGAGCTCAACTAGCAAAAGTAGTGTTATGGGATTTTAGAAGCAGTCGGGCTGAATTTCGGCTAGCCCCGAATGAGCGATCACAACACTGGCTGGATTACGAGAGGACCATTTTTCGTCTGATGAAGCAGAACGGTCACTGCCTCGAAAAGGTAAGTCCGGAGAAGACGGTCTATGCCGTCAGCAAGCGGATCGAGGAGGCGTTCGGCTGGATCAAGACGGTCGCCGGGCAAGAGAAGACCAACTTCCAAGGCCATGATCGCGTGGGATGGACTTTTACCTTCGTTGCCACCGCCTACAATCTGGTACGCCTGCCCAAGCTGATCGCGGAGACCGGCTGATGGCCAAGGTGCCCGGCTTCGCCAAGGCCTTTGTCGGCCGCTGGCGCATCGTCGAGATGGACGTCTGGGACAGCGACTTCCTCGGTCTTGTCGAAGAGGCGCATCTCACCTTCACGGGCAAGTCCGACGGCGAAATCGCCTTTGGGGCTCTCAAGGGCTTCCTGGACGTGCGTTACGGCACCCGCGACGGATCGGCCTGCGCCGAGTTCTCATGGGAAGGGCACGACGAGAATGATCCGTCCTGTGGTCGCGGATGGGCTATGATCGGCACTGCAGGCAGGCTCGTCGGCCACTTCTACATCCATAATGGCGAGGATTCAGCCTTCGTTTGCGAACGCGTCTGAGTTCTTCAACAGCCTGCTAACTAAATGGGGTTGGCGGATGAATGATGGTGTAGAATTTTCCAGGCGCCGTCATAGCGGCGAAGTACAAAAGTAAAACGAGCGGGTGTCGCCGCATACTGATCATCCCGCATTTCGAAAAACGTATATTTCCCGACGACCATAACAACGTCGACCGCCAATCTGGAGCAATACCATACATCGAACGTTGCTACCGGAGTGCCATGGAAGTAAGTGCGTATTTGTTCGACACCGACATAGAGCGTTGAGCTAGACGTACCGTGAAGCAGCGCCTCATCTGCATATAACGCAACCAGATGCTCCAGCTTGTGAGAGTTGAAAGCTCGCGCCCAAAGCTGCAAAAACGCGCGCACATCCAGCACAACTTTGTCGTCGATCACGGTGAACACCTGTTCAGCGGAGCTGTGGGACGGAATGGCCATGTCGTTGCCCGCGAGCCTCGAATCATCCTTAAGGAGAGGTCGTCAGCACCTGGTCGCACCTTCAATGAATGAGGTCAGAGCTCCCCAAAAAAGACCGCTGCGAGATTTCTCTAGCAGCGGCCTAAGTCTAGGGAGGAAAGCAGACTAACCGGTCTGCCAGCGGATCCGAGAGAGTCGGTCGCTCCAAGGGATATCGGAGACAGCCACCGCCGTGTATCCGATCGCATTGTGTTTGCGTTCCCAATTTCGGACAGATTTCGGAGACCTTAGTATCTTCCCTGGAGGCGGCGGCAGCATGCGGAGTGCAAGCTCCGATCTAGCTTGTGAGGTATCGATCGAGGATTGATAAATGTAATGCTTGCTCGCCCGTGGGCGCGCGGATCGAGATATCCACCCGTCACGCAATCTCAGACAATGACCGTCCCAGACCGCCCCTTGGCCATCCGTGTGGCAACACACGATTTTCCCTCGGTTCGTTCTTAACAACGGGTGGTCTAGACGGGCCTGAAACGACGTATAAGATTGGTCATACATCCGAACGGGTAAGATTGGGTAGGAGCGGTGAAGGCCACGGTCATCTGCAAGCTTGCTACACATCTATCGGCTGGGCATAAACGCGCGACTTTGGAGATCTACGCGCCGTCATTGCGGCGTCTCCCCGAAGGCTCCATGCTCGTAATGGCGACCTTGCCTGTCATCGATTGGAACGACTGCCTTTTGCAGGACCTCCGCAACCTCCATAAGAAAATGTCGGTTCGTGCCTATGCGGCGATAGTTATGATCGATCCCTTCGCCTGCTGGGAGGATTTTGCCGAGTTATTGAAAGAAGCGAGAATTTCCGGCGTCGTCAATTTCCCGCCTGCAACCATTATCGAGCGGCCGACGGCTGGCATGCCGGTCAATACCGGACCAGAGCTCGAAATTCGACGTATGGAATGGTTCGCAAGTATGGGATTCAAAGTTTTGTTCGTTGCTAGCAGGGATTCTGAAATCATACAGGCAGAGAGCCGACTTGGTTCGCAACTCGAAGGTATAGTGTACTTGCCGGAAGAAGCTCTTGCGCTGAGGGTTTGTGACGAGATGGAGTTGGTCAGCCTTGGCCAACAGGGATCGTCCATACCAAAGTTCTCGCTTTTGAATACGACGGCTCCGAAGCGACCTGTGCGCAAGAAGTGAGGTAGGCTACTCCAGGATCCGTAGCTTCTTGATCTTGTTGTAAAGCGTCTTTCTTGAAAGCCCCAGAGAACGGGCGGTCTTTCCGCGATGGAGCCTGTTTCGTTTCAAGCCTTCGATGATCCACTCACGCTCGGAAAATGCCGCTTTGGGCTTGGTGGGTGAGGCCGCGCTCAAAAGTGGCTTGAGGACCTCACTGACGATATGTGTGTCTTTCAACGTTACAAGTTGTTTGACGATCTGGCGCAACTCTCGAAGATTGCCGGGCCAATGATGGCCCGCAAGCGCCAAGAACGCAGACTTCTCTATCGCCAGCGTTTGCGCGCTGGAATCTCCTTTGGCTTCGACTGTAAAATGCTGAATGAGCTGCGGTAGGTCCTCAAGCCGATTTGGCAAAGCGGGTAGTTCTATGTCGAGCCCAACAAAGAAGGCAAGAAGGCGGGGACATAGAACACTTTCCAAGCCCGCCCCGCGAGCCACTGTTGCCGTTGCGACGATCCGGGCGCTTGACCTTATAACGGATGCGCCGTTCAGCGGCGTGAAACTACCGGTCTCGAGATAGTCGGCAAGACGCTCTTGCCCATCCCGCGACAGCTGATCGACATGCATTAGCAAGAGCGCAGAATCGCTTGTAGCTTCCAGGAGCGATAGTTGGCGTCTCCTGTGCTCATCGCCCTCGGCTCCGAACAGCGCACCGACCGTGTCGATTGCCGGACCCGGCCGGCAGTGAAACAGCGCCGCCTTCGTGTGTTTCCGGTCGCTGAAGGCATGAATGAGATTTGCTATTCGGCGCTTGCCTGATCCCGCCTCGCCCCAGACGAGCACAGGATTGGGATTGCCAGCCAAGCGCCTGGTGGTCTCCAGGACGCGCTTCATGACTGACGACTGCGCGATGATGCCGTGCCTGAAGCCGCTTAACTGGAGCTGGCGCTCAAGGAGATCGACCTTCTCGCGCAGCAAGTGAATGGTCTTGAAGCCGGAGGTGACCTCAAGAACCGACATTTCTAACGGGACGCGATCGAGCGAAGAGCCGCCGATGAAGCCCTGGATACCTGTTTCGCGGCAGATATCCAAGAGCTCGTCAGGCTTCGTAATCGGTCCGCCGCCGAGCAGGCAGATCACGTTTCTGTCGATGGATTGAGCGACGCGTGCCACGGCGCTGGTGCGCGCGGCAAGCTCCGACAGGCTGATCGATGGGTCGGCCCCACTTTCGATCCCCCGGTTGAGATTGAAGTTGATGCAGATGGTCTCGGCTCCTGCCTCGACCATGCGTCGTGCTTCGGATTGGGTGCGGGTGTAGGCGATCGTCATCAGGCCACGTCTGGCAGCCTTCACCAGAAGCTCGATTTCTCGCGCGTAGCCCAGGCCGGACTTTTCAAGCAATGATCGCCTGTAGTCATCGATGTGGATGACGGACGGGAAGTTGCTGACCCCAGAGAAGCCCCACCTGATGATGCGGTCCAGAAAACCGTCGATATCGAGCTGCGGATCGAAAGTACAGGCCCCGAAGAATACCGGCAATTTCGTGCTAGGCAGGATCTCGGTCCGGCCAAAGCCGGCCACGAATTCGTTGGCGTTTCGGATTGGAAGGATTGAGGCCGGCGAAGACCCTCCCATGGCGCGAAAACGGCCGGCATTTAGCGCAAGCACGAAATCTGCGCCCGCGCGTTCGGCCGCTCTTGCGGTCATACCAGATCCGATTCCCGCCCCAAGCACGAACGAACGGGAGTTCCGGAAGAACTGCCTGATACTGCCGCGCTTTACCTGATCGGTCCGCGTGTGCATTACCGGCCCCGCCTCCTGCAGGGCTGGTTTAAAAGCTAGCTCCAATTTGCGGGCGCGTGCAACCGGCGTAGCGCCTTTCCGTTCGACATGAAGAGGTGGAAGTCCGCTGGCGAAGCGGCCAGACGAACCTTGCCGGACGTTTTGGGCGGCTGGGGATTGGGCGCTTTTGCGACCACCGATTCCTTGCCAGCGTTGCCGTAGATGTAGGTGACGCTGCCAAGATGCTCGACGAAATCGACGTCGAGCTCGATCCCGATATCGGTCTGCCCCGCCACGGATGGAGAGAAATCATCTGGCCGAATTCCGAGCGCGATCGGCTTGCCGACAAGCATTTGATCAGGCAGAACGGGGACGGAGACCGTCGCGCCGGCGTCGAGCTTGATGTTCATGCCCTCCGCGTGCGCCGCCTCGATGTGGCCGTTGAGGAAATTCATCTTGGGCGAGCCGATGAACCCGGCCACGAAACGAGAAGCCGGATTGTGATAGAGATCGTGCGGACTCCCCACTTGCTCGATGTTGCCGTCCTTGAGCACGACGATTTTGTCGGCCATCGTCATGGCCTCGACCTGGTCGTGGGTCACATAGATCATGGTGTTTCCAAGCTGCTTGTGCAGCTTGGCAATCTGCACCCGCATCTGCACCCGCAACTCGGTATCCAGGTTCGAGAGCGGCTCGTCGAACAGGAACACTTTGGGTTCGCGCACGATGGCGCGTCCAATGGCCACGCGCTGGCGTTGTCCTCCTGAGAGTTGCCGAGGTTTGCGCTCCAACAGGTGATCGATCTGCAACAACGACGCAGTCTCAGCGACCCTAATACCGATCTCGTCTTTCGGCACTTTGGCCATGCGCAGAGGAAAGGCAAGGTTCTCTTGCACGGTCATGTGCGGATAAAGAGCATAGCTCTGAAACACCATGCCGAGGTTTCGGTCGGCCGCGTCAACATCGTTGACGACCTCGTTGTCGATCAAGAGCCGTCCTCCGCTGATTCGCTCCAGCCCACCGATCATTCGCAGCAGCGTCGACTTGCCCGACCCGGATGGCCCAACGAAGACGACGAATTCGCCGTGATCGATAGTCAGATCGATATTCCGCAGGATCTGGATGCTCCCATAGGCCTTATTGACGCCTTCCAAACGCACATCGGACATCAGACACTCCTCTGTCGCGAGCTTCCAGCTAGCGGCGGCCTCACCTCAATCTCTTCCAGGCTGGACACGATGAAATCGGGCGGCGCCAGTAATGGATCCTCTCTGGGGGGTACCCCCGTAGTAACCAGCACGGTCCGCAGGCAGGCTCGTTTCCCGGCCTGAATATCGGTCTGAATCTGGTCGCCAATCAACAATGTGGAGCCGCGCGCCGTCCCCAGACGCGCAAGTGCGGTCTCGATCATGTGCGGCTCGGGCTTACCAATGATCAAGGGCTTGACTTGCGTGGCAGCCGCCACAGCGGTGATCGTTGCTCCTGCGCCCGGCTCGTATCCGCTAGCGGTCGGCAAGAGGAGATCTGGATTGGTGCCGATGAAGGCAGCTCCGTTCAAGATCGCTTCGACCGCAATTCGCAGTTTCTCATGCGTGATCTGACGGTCGAGCCCCATGACGACTGCTTGAGGCTTTCGATCGGTAACCTCGAGCCCCACGTCGGCCATGGCTTTCACAAGGGACGGTGCGCCGATGACAAATATGCGCATGAGGTTCGGGTATTTCGCACGGATCAGCTCCGCGGCGGTGATGGCGCTTGTGACAACGTCTTTCGGTGCGACGGAAAGACCAAAACCTTGCAATTTGCGGACGACATCTTGCGGTGTATGGGTGGAATTGTTTGTCACGAAGCAGAACGGCAATCCGGCCTTCTGCCAGGCTCCGAATGCCTGGATCGCATCGATAATCGCAGCGTTGCCGCGATAGACGACGCCATCGAGATCCGAAATAATCCCTTCGATTGGCGGCCAGTTGGGGGAAGAGCTACCGCTAGCCATTCATCAGCATCCCGCCGTTCACGTGAACGATCTGCCCGGTTATGTAGGAAGCTGCAGGACTTGCGAGGAAAACGGCCAACCCTGCGATATCATCCGGTACCCCCACCCGTCCCCAGGGGATCCGGCCACTGTGGCGCGCTTCGGTCTCCTCACGCGGACGCCCGTGCATCGGCGTATCGATGATCCCTGGCGCGATTGCGTTCACATTGATCTTGAGGGGCGCACATTCGTAGGCGAGCAGCTTGGTGACGTCGTGAACGATCGCCTTGGACAGGCAGTAGTCGGCGCCGCCCGCCTGGTAGTTGAAGACTGCCCCCTGCGAGGATAGGGATGAGCCGATGTTGACGATGCGGCCGCCCTTGGCTTTCATGAAGCGCTCGATTGCTAGTTTGGAGCAGCGCAACACAGCGACCGAGTTGATCTGGATGGTCCGTTCGATTTTCTCTGCATTACCGTTCAGGAGCGGCTGTGCAGATTTGATACCGGCATTGTTGACCAGCACGTCGAGCCGGCCAAAGCGTCTCGCAACCTCGTCGAGAACCATGGTGACGTCTTGCTCGCGCGCGACGTCCATGGCCATCGGCAATACACCGTTGCCATGGGGCAAGCTTGCCAAAGTGTCCTCGAGACTTTCGAGGTTTGCATCGGTGGCAAGAACTTTTGCCCCGCCTGCCCGAAATGCGTTCACGATGGCAGAGCCGATGCCGCCACCGGCTCCGGTCACGAGCACCGTCCTATCTGAGACTGAGAACTGTTCGGTCATTCCAACTCCAGGATCGTGTGAGACTTTAGAAACTCGTCGACTGCCTCGACGCTCGGCATGGAGCTTTGAGCGCCGCGCCGCGTCACGCATAGGGCAGCTACAGCCAGAGCCTTCCTCACTGCTTCCCTCAAAGACAGCCCTTGCGCGAGAGACGCGGCGAATGCTCCGTTGAAGGCGTCCCCTGCGGCGGTGGTGTCGACGACCTTTACGGGAAAAGCCCGCAAAGCAAAGGAGTGCATTTCATCTGCATAATAGGCGCCCTGCGCTCCGAGGGTGATCAGCGCGGCACGTGGCCCGAGATCGAGAAGCTTTCGCGCAGCGTGGGCAGCACTCTCGAAGTCGTCGACCTCAATTCCCGTCAGCTCAAAGGCTTCCGTCTGATTCGGTGTGACGAAATCAACGCATCTCCATGCCGTCGATGGAAGGCCGGGCCTCACCGGCGCGGGATTGAAGATCAGCTCGAAGCGCTTGTCCCGCTTCAGCTCGAAGAGCCGGTTAAGCGCTCCGATCGGCATGCCCATCTCGGCGACCACAATTGCGTCCTGCGCGATGAACTCGGCCGCAATCTCGATCATCTGCGACGTAACGTTCAGATTGGCGCCGGGGTCGATGACGATCATGTTGGAGCCGTCATCCCCGACCATGACCAGGGCCGAGCCTGAGACTTCTCCTGGCGCAATCTTGACCGCATCCGTGCAAACGCCGGCCTCCGTCAGGGACTGCAGCAGCCAACGACCGGCATCGTCGTCGCCGAGACACGTGTAGAAGTGAGGCTTCACCCCTAGCCGGGCAGCGGCAACCGCCTGATTGGCGCCTTTCCCTCCCGCGTGGCGGGTTAACGTTCCCATCAGGCTTTCACCGGGCGTAGGCAACCGCTCGACATTGAAGCAGAGGTCGAGATTGGTCGTTCCGAAGAACATCAACGGCCTGGCATTCATTTTACGGCACCAAAGGTGAGGCCACGTTCGAGGTGACGCTGGCCGATGACGATCAGAATGACTGGAATGATCATCGTCACGACCAATCCTGCGGCCATGACGGGATAGAATTGCACACCCGGATTAAGCAGCTTGAGCAGGGCGACGGTCACCGGCGCCTTGGTTGACGAGAGAATCAGCCCCAGTGCGAAATTGTGCCAAGCGAGCAGGAAGATCAGCAACGAGGCGCCGATCAGGCCAGGCTTCAAAAGCGGCAGCACGATGTGCAACACGACCCGGACTGGCCTCGCGCCATCCATGGCAGCCGCTTCCTCGATGTCCTTGGGGATGTCTTCGATATAGGAGCGGCTTAGCCAAACGATCATTGGCAATGTGACGACCTGGTAGACCCAGATCATGCCGATATAAGTGTCATAGAGTCCAATGGACTGGAAAACGCTGAAGAGCGGAATGACAACCAACAGCACGGGGGCAAAGCGAAATCCGAGAATGAAGAAAGCGATGTCTTCCTTTAAGGGTATGTCGCGCCTCGCCAGGACGTAGCCGGCAGGCACCCCCACGAGCACAGAGATGATGACAGAGCCGAGCGCTATGACGACGCTATTCGTGATCGGCGTCAGGAAATCGACCTTGATGGTGCCATAACTCGTCGCTCCCGCCTGAGCGACATCAAACAAAACACGAAAATTGTCCAATGTCGGCGAGAACACGAAGGTCGGTGGCCAAGCCATCACATCGGCCTGCTGCTTCAGCGACATCATTACGACCCAAATGAGCGGAAAGGCCAGGATCAACGCGCAAATTCCGACGAGCAGGTTGAGGATCACATTTGCGGAGGTTGTGCGTTTCAATCGCATAAATTGCCTCCTCAGCTAACGCGCTGGCGAACGAACCGCCACAACTTGACCATGACGAAGGTCCCAGCCAGCACGATCAACCAATTGACGACCATTAGAGCTGCCCCCCGTCCAAAGGCGAGATTTTGGAAGGCAGTGATGTAGGCGCGCACGGACAGGACGGAGGTGCTATTTCCGGGACCGCCTTGCGTTGTCCCGAAGATGATGTCGAACTGATTGAGGGATTCGATCAACCGAAACACCGCCGCGATCAGAATGTACGGAGCGATCAGCGGCAACTCGATATGCAGAAAGATTGCCCACCCCTTTGCTCCGTTGACACGCGCGGCCTCCCTCACCTCTTCATTGATGCCCTGAAGGCCGGCAAAGATGATCAGCGCAAAAAATGGCGTGTAGGTCCATACGTCGATCAGGACGAGCGATAACATTGCGGTGGTCGGATCTGAAATCCATGCAAATCGGCCAATCCCGACAAGGGACAGTAAGTAGTTCATGATCCCGTTCTGCGGGTCCATCATCGTCGTCCACATGAGGGCAACGCTCATCGGGGGCAGGACGAGCGGCAACAGAATGACCGGCCGCATCACGCGCGCAAGGAAGACTTCGGTTGCGAACAGCTTGGCAAGTGCGAGACCGAATGCAGCCTCCGCAACTACGGCGGATCCGGCGTAGACAAGCGTGGCGCGAACACTGTTCCAGAAATCCTGTGTCTTGATCAGCATAGCATAGTTGCTGAGACCGACGAAGTGGACGATCAGTCGACCGAACTTGAGGTCGGTGAGCGACTGAAAGACACCATAGAAGAAGAGGAACAGAAACCCGAGCAAGACGATGATAGCAGGTGCGATCGCCGCAATGCTCCACCAGTCGCGGCGCGGCTCCTCGGCGCGCCTTTCTACCCTAACTTTTGACGTGGAGAGTTGGCTGGCCGAGGACTGTAGCGTCACGATTCCGTCGGATCCTCGAAGGTCCATGTCATTAGATCTCTGTGATGCTTTGCCATTCACATCGACGAACGGATCTCTGACGCTAGATCGACCAGTGTCGCCTTCACGTCAGCTCCATTGACCATCTTCTGCATGGCGACGGCCCAAGCATTCATTGCTTCGGCAAAGCCTACACGCGGCGTAAAGGCAAGTGCAGCCCTGTCCTGCACGGTCTTGAACGTCTCGACGAAGTTGTTGAACTCCGGCTTTGCTGCATATTCGAGCCACGCCTTGTCGCTCCACGTGGAGGCCCGCGGAGAGTTGACGAGCTTGCCGGCAACAGCGCCATTCAACTCGACCTGCTTTGACGTTGCCCACTGGATGAACAGCCAGGCTGCCCCCTTCTTCCGCGACGCGGCGTTCATCGCAAGAGACCAGATCCAGATGTTGGATTCGAAGGTCTTGGTGTTCGGGCCGTGCAACGGGGGCGCGAATGCGATCTTACCCGAGGCGGGCTTGCCGGCCACGTCATTCCAAAAGCCGAACATATTGGAATCGATAGCCATCGCTGTTCGCCCTGAATTGATGCCATCGACGACCTGGTACCAATTATCGTTGGCAAAGGACGGAGCCGCGCACTTCTTGATCATGTCCACGTAATCCTTGTGGAACGCGATCGACTCGGGCGAGTCCAGCCCTGTCTCCAGCTTGCCATCCTTGATGACGAAATCGCGCACGCCATACGATTTAGCAATCGAGATCGCAGCGGTGTGGATGCTGCTCCAAAAGCGCACGCCGCGCACGCCTAGTGGCGTAATCGCGGGGTCCGCAGTCTTCAGCTTCTCGCAAGCCGCGGACATCTCCGGCGGAGTCGTCGGAACGTTGATGCCGTACTTGTTGAGGATGTCCTTACGGTAGAACAGCTGGATGTTTTCAAAGCCATGCGGGATGGCCCACACCTGGCCGCTTCCGGCCTCGATCTGCCCTTCCTTCACTGTCCAGGTCAGCGCATCCCGCAATGCAGGGAAGAAATCCTTGTAGTCATAGGTCGCCGCGGTGAGTTTTGGGTCGCTCAGATAACGATCGAGCGGTTCAAGCAACTGGCCAGGTGCGAGATCCCAGGCTGGCTGAATCCCGGTACCCACGACGTCCCAGCTTGGTGACTTTGTGCTAAGCTGGATCGTCAGCTTGTTCCAATAGGCATCGTCCGGATAAAGCTCCGGCGTCACCTTGATGCCCGTGAGCTTCTCGAACTCCGGCAACTGGGCTGCGACCGCGTCGGCATACGGATGAATGTCGTAAGCCCAGACGATCGACGTACCCTCGAACTGCCGCCAGTTAATATCGTCGGCAACGGCCTGAGTAACCGCTATGGCTGTTCCGGCCCAAAGCGTGGAGCAGATCAGAGCGCTTCTGGCAAAATCGGCCGAATGGCCGCGAAAAGCGGCGAGCTTCCTTGGCATGTTTCCCTCCGATGGGCTCTTTGGCCCGCAAACCACGCGCCCTCCCCTTCTCGAAAGGCTGCAGTCACGCGAAGGCTAGCCGTCATTCATTCGCCGTTAGCGGCCCTTCAAGACAAATGTTGGGTAAAATTGGGTAACTTGGAAATGAGGGTCGCGCGTTGGCATCTCGCTATCACGACCCCGACAGCGGATCGTTTCAAGCCTTGGGCACTCTCTCCACCACAGACAATACAATCCGAGGATGAAGGCGGAAGCGTCTCAGCAGAACGTCCGCAATTCGAATCCTCCTCCCAGAATTGCACTTCGTCTCCCTGGCAGATCTTCCCTCACTGCTCCGTGCTTGTCGGTTCAACCGCAGCGCGGCGCATGAGCGAGTGGACGTCTTTCTGCCCCAGCAATCCACGTTCGATGGCGAGATCGAGAAACGATCGATGTTCGTTGAGCGAGGTCCGCACGATCCCGGCGACAGTTGCGTACCCGAACTCGGGCACCAGCGCTGTCGCTAGCGCATTCGAAGCCAGCAGATTATGCCGACACCGCTCCTCGTTGACTGAAAGCGAGCGCACGCAACGTTCGAGGAAGATAGTCGTCGAACGTTGGAGGAGAGTGATCGAATCGATCAGGCGATCGCAGACCAGCATGCCGTAGCAATTAATCTCCAGCAGCCCTTGTTGGCAGGCCATTGCGATGGCAGCATCGTTCCCGGCGATGGCAAACGCTGCTTGGCAAACCGCTATAGGAACCACTGGATTTACCTTGCCAGGCATAATCGAAGATCCAGCCTGCACCGCTGGCAGCTGGACCTCTCCGATAGCGCCGCTAGGACCTGACGAGAGTACAGTGAGGTCGTTGGCTATTTTCCAAAGGGAATTTGCTGAGTTTCGAAGTTCAGCGGAGAACCGAGCACACCCATCTAAGTTCTGCATTGCGTCAAACGGATCGGCCGCAGGTGTGACCTCGTCGCCAAACAGATTTGACAGCTGTCGGAAGACCGCCTCTTTGTATCCCGGTCTGGAGTTCAGGCCTGTACCCACGGCAGTTCCGCCGAGCGGAACGACCAGAAGTTGGCGCCGGAGCTCTTGCACATGCCTCGCGTGGCGTTCTACGACCGCCTCATATCCCCCGAATGTTTGACCGAACAGCATCGGAACCGCATCTTGCAAACATGTCCGGCCAAGCCGCAGGGCTTCGCAGTACTCCTTTTTCTTCTCGGAGAATGCACCGGCCAATTGCATCAACGCGGGCGACGCCCCCTCCGACACGCGAAAGGCCGCAAGCTTTATGGCCGTCGGAAGCACGTCATTGGTGGATTGACCGAGATTGACGTGATCATTTGGATGAACGAAGTCGTAGCCACCAACCGGCCTTCCGGTGAGCCGCGCGGCTAGATTTGCGATTACCTCGTTGACGTTCATGTTGGACGATGTGCCACCCGAGCCTTCGAGCACGTCGACCGTGAGGTGAGCATTGTACTTACCGGCGCGGAGCCCCTGGCAGGCCGTGATGATGGCTTTCGCCTGATCGGTTGAAAGCGCACCAATCTCTTGATTGGCCCGTGCCGCCGCTTCTTTCACCATCGCCATTGTAGCGACGAACTCAGGCAGCGTCGCAATCGTACGGCCCGTTAGTGGGAAATTCTCCAGAGCCCGAAGTGTATGAATGCCATAAAGCGCGTCAGCAGGCAGCGCTCTTTCCCCAAGAAGGTCTTCTTCGATTCGAATCTGCCCTTCCGACATGGCCACGGTTCTTTCTATGCAGTGGCGCACTTAGCGGCAATGTCCGCCATCGCGCAGCGAGCGTAGCGGATAAAGAAACCATCAAACTTCTCGAGGCTTAGAAAAATATCGACGTGGACACCAATAAGTTCAACGCGTGTCCCGTACGGCGCGTATACGTGATGCTTGTCGGATTATTGATGTATGTCAGTCCCAGGCTCGAATATATCCCGGGTGCCAGATGCGCCGTGTATGTTCCCGAAATCGCCGTGCTGTCGCGATGCGCCAAATGTCCCTTTGCCAAGGCAGCATCCACTGCGAAGTTACTCCAAGCAGTGTTGGTGGCAACTATGGCAATCTGATCGTGCGGCCGGCTGTCAAACAGGCCCTTCGCATAAAGCCGCAGCTCGTAGTACTGACTGACCCGATTTAGGTCAGGCGGCGCGTACATGGCAGAAAATCCCGCATAGATGCCGCGAGTTGCCGAGCCTTGGGCATCAGACTGCCAGAGCTGCCGATCCGCGGCAATGTAATAGACGCTATTGCCGTTAGCTCTCGGTTGAGCCGGGTGCTGCAAGTCCGTGAAGCTGCTATTGTTGAAGCCGGCACCAGCCCGCAACCAAGTCTCGGGCGAGCCTGGAGCAGCCTTGTTCTTGTAACCTGTTTCGTCGAGAAAAAGAACGCCCGCGTTGGTCGTAGTCCAGTTCAAGCCGGTCGGATTTTCAGCGATCTGCGTAGATTGACCGTCTGGACTGAGTGAACGCTGTATTGAGGCTTTATTGTAGAAGCGGTCATCAAAATTGTACTTCAGATTGAGAGCTGGTGTCGGCGCCGCATTGTTGCTCATGCCTGCTTGGTACAAGATATTCGATGATGCTCCAAACACATTGACTGCTGCGTTTCCTCCGACCACCGTGCCGACGAACTCATTTATATTTCTGAGATAACCGATTTTGAGTTCGAGCTTCCCGTCAAAAGCCGTCTGATAGTAAGCTATCGTATTGATCCCGACTCTATCTGGCCCACCCGGCTTCCATGTCCAATATTGCTGCTGGGCTCCTACGATGATCTGACCATCGGGAATCCCAAAGCGGCTGAGATCGTAAGTCACGATCATGAAGTTCAGGGTGTGAAATGTCGGATTCTGACCGATATATAGCTGATCGCGGATGGTGCTTCTGGCTGCATTCGGCAGTTGATTGACCACGAAGGTATTGACTGTGCCGCCGACATAGCCGATCCCGACCTCTGCCAGCGCAGATCTAACGCCGCCGTAATCCTGATCTATCGTATCGGCCGGGCCGGGAATATTGAGCCACATACCTTTTTCGCGGAGGTTCGCGAACTTTGCGTACGGGTCAATCTTCTTCTGAGTTCTAGTCTTCGCAAGAAGAGCTGCACCGTCGGATTTTGCCGGAAGTGAATTCGCATTTTGAGCGAGCGCCGCGCTACTGGTGATACGCCCGGCTCGTTGGGCCCGGTCGCTTCGAGATTTGATAGCCGCAAGGTCTTTCTTTTGAATTCTCCTCGGAGCAATCTTACTCGAACGGTCGTTTTGGGTGCCAGGCTCGTTGGCAGCTTGTGCCGACACCGCTCCCCCAACGGGACTCAGCGCCAGGGACAGTGCAACAGCAATCCATCGCTGCGCGTTAGCTTCATGAAGCGTCGTCTTCAGCGCGTGAGCCGCGAGACAAAGCAACTGACGAACCCGAAGCCCCGACACCTTTGGCGCCTGCGCGCTCGACGAGCGCATAAGACAGTTTGCTATCCGCTTCCACGAAACGAGCGAGATCGCAGTCGGAGTAGACCCCATAGCTGCAGATGACGAGACAGCAGATTCATCAGGCCCGTTGCTGCGGCCAGGTCCATATTGCATCCCGACTTCCTAACGTGAGAGGCACCACTTTCGTAGACGCACGATTGCCATGTGCCCGACAGCTGCATCAATTGCCAGGGTTGGTAGGTGACCGGGTGCAAGGCGCTGCTTATCGATTCGCGCGCTCAATTTCCAACGAATGGCGATCAATTGGATAACTCGCCTCTCCGGGGCATTCCGCGACGAGAGGTGGAGTAAACGCCATTTCGGGATGTTGGCTCGTTTAGAGACCCTGAGACCCGCAAAGCGCGCTCTTGGCGTCGTCGCCACGAAGTCGTCGGATCGTCCGCTGCGCTGATGGCGTGCTTCGCAAAGACATTGGGTCGACTAGCTCGGACCCCTTTCAGAGAGACAAGCCGGTTCTGCTGACGCGCAACAGATTCGTCGATAGACGACACACCTTCAATCTACTGAATAGCGCTGGATTGGACGGCATTCGAACTCGCCCAAGATGAACGAAACGTGCTGACTCTGGTTAAGAAGGCACGGCCGGGCCTCGGCAAGTGTCGAGGCCAATGCGTTGAGAAAGCCGATCGAGAGACCAGAGAAACAGAAGTGGATGGGGAAACCAGAGTGAGGCCATTCTTTCGAAAGAAGCGCGCCCTTGTGCTGACACAACCAAACCCACGTTCCGCCTCTTGCGGTTCATTCGTTCGCAGTTCTACGCAGCTCCATCAACCCGAGGCGGCCTCTCCGGGAATCCCTGCCACTTTTAAGTTAGAGAGCAGGCACGATGGACTTCGACGACATCGATGAATGCGATGGCGGACCGAGCTGCCGAATGATAGGAATGGGTGACAAAGGCAGTGTCTGCGTCGGCCGGGACGCGGTCAAGTCCGTGAATGGCTAGGCGACCTTCGCGGCCGGCTCTTTTGCTGCCTTGATGCGCGTTACGCTGCTCTGACCATCGATGCTGACAGGTACCTCGCCCGCGACGGTGGCGCGACGAACGACCCGATGCTGATCGCCGTAATCGTTCACCGCGTAGTGTTGTGTGGCGCGATTGTCCCACATCGCTACATCGCCTTCCTTCCAGCTCCAGCGCACGGTGTTTTCGAGCGCAGTGATATGAGACTGAAACAGGTCAAACAGCTTCTGGCCATCGTATTTCGGGATGCCAACAAAACGTTGCACGAGGGCGCCGAGCAGCAGCGTGCGTTCGCCGGTCTCGGGGTGGACGCGCACGACTGGATGCTCCGTCTGATAAATCGTTTTGGTGAAGACTTCGTCCAAGTGTTTCTTGTCGAGCTCACTGGCGCGGGGCAGTATTGCGTAGTCGAAGGCATTGCTGTGAACGGCCCAGAGCTTGTCCGCAAGCCGTTGCAGCGGCGGCGCCAGGTCGAGGTAGGCGGTGACGGTGTTTGACCAGACTGTATCCCCACCGAATGGTGGCATCACAACGCCTCGCAGCACCGCGATTTTAGGGTAGCCATCGACGAAGGTGCCGTCGGTGTGCCACAGGTCGGCCCTGCTGCCGGCGCGGACCGAATCAAGCTCGATGATCGACGCCGTCCCCTTAATGGCACCGAGCGTCGGATGACATGCCGGACTTCCGAAACGAAGAGCAAAGCGCTCCTGCTCGGCGTCGTCGAGATGACCCTGGTCGCGAAAGAAGATCACCTTGTTCTCGAGCAGAAGCTCGTTAATTGCGGCGATCGTTTGGTCCGGCAAATCGCCCGACAGCTTGATGTTTCGGATTTCTGCTCCGATGCGCGCTCCGCGTTTGACGATGTCGGCGCGGGGAATGACATTGTCCGACAAGTCCGTTGCATTCATAGCGGCACTCTCCAAATTCGCAGTTTTTGTTCGCCAGACCAGCTGTTCAGCTGTGTTAGGAGCTCTTGAACGCCAAATCGCTGGATAGTGAGATCCGTCAAACTCCGCGTGACGGCATCGAGCCACCCTCTTGCTCTCTCTTTACGGGGTCTGCGACAGGTGAGGTGTGGCCGACGTGACGGTCATTCATCCATGATTGACTGATCTGCCAGGTCGATCAATTGCTAATATTGGTAGTTGACCGGAGCACAAAGCTTTACGCTCCGCAGGACGATCGCTGCAGAACGTTGCCGCCCAGTGCCGATCGAACAAGAAACTCATGGTGTTGCAGGGCATGAGAGGCCGTTATACCCGGCAGAAAAGGTGGTCCTCCTCCGAGGTTGACGTACCGCCTCGCTTGCAGATAAATCGGAGGCGTCGAGGTTCTCCAGGTCTCGCTCGATCTGGAGCTAAGAGGGAAGCCGGTGCGCTCACGATCCACTCAGGATTGAGGTAATGCCGGCGCTGCCCCCGCAACTGTAAGCGGCGAGTTTGCATCCATACGTGTCACTGAAGCAGATGCTTCGGGAAGGCCGGATGCAGGCGATGACCCGCGAGCCAGGAGACCTGCCCTGACAACATAATCGTCCACGGGCGGGGTGTCCGGTGGTACGCCAAGCAGCAGGCGCTTTCGCGGCCCTCCTGCCCGCGTCCGCCATGGCCTTTGCCCCCACCATGATGGGGTTAAAGCTATGTCTATTCTCTCACTTCCTCTCGCAACTCTCGGCATGCCACGTATCGGTCCACGCCGCGAACTCAAGTTGGCACTGGAAGGCTACTGGGCCGGCAAGATCAGCAGCCGGCAGCTTCTTGAAGCTGCGGCCGGTCTTCGTGTCGCCAACTGGGCGCGTCAGCACTCGCTTGGCGTCAGCGTTATCCCGTCGAATGACTTTTCACTCTATGATCACGTTCTCGATACGAGCGCCATGGTAGGAGCCATTCCCGAAGCATATGGCTGGGAGGGAGGTCCCGTCTCACTGACGACGTATTTCGCCATGGCGCGCGGCTCTCAAGGCGGGGAGCATGAAGCAAGTGGCAGTCACACCCATGACGCTGGCGGGGCCGCCGCGCAGGAGATGACCAAGTGGTTCGATACCAACTACCATTACATGGTGCCAGAATTCCATAAAGATCAGACCTTCAAGCTCTCCTCACGAAAACCGATCGAAGAGTATGAGGAGGCAAAAGCCCTTGGCTATCAAACGCGTCCAGTTCTGATAGGACCGGTCACTTTCCTGAAGCTCGGCAAGAGCGCTGATCTGGCGTTTGATCCGATTTCGCTGCTCGATGATCTCGTGCCAGTCTATGTCGAGGTCCTCAAGGAACTGGCAAAACGTGGAGCCGATTGGGTCCAGCTTGACGAGCCGTGCCTGGTGCTTGATCTCAACGAGACCACGCGGAATGCGCTTCAGCGGGCGTACGGGTGTCTCGCCAAGGAGGTACCTGGCATCAAGATCATGCTTGCCACCTATTTCGGGGCGATCGGCGATAATCTGACGACCGCTCTAGGGTTGCCTGTGGCTGGACTGCACGTCGATCTTATCCGAGCGCCCCAACAATTGAGCCAGATTGAATGCGGTGCCCGCGCGGACCTCGTGGTCTCGCTCGGCCTGATCGATGGCCGCAACGTGTGGCGTTCCGACCTGTCGGCACTCATCGAGCGGCTCAAGCCCGGCCTTGCAAAGTTCGGCAAGCATCGCGTGCAGCTAGCGCCCTCCTGCTCGCTATTGCATGTCCCAATCGATCTTGAGCTCGAGACCGCTCTCGATCCGGACGTAAAGAGCTGGCTTGCCTTCTCGGTACAGAAGATCAGCGAGCTTGCAGTCCTCGCGAAGGCGCTCGCAGGCGACACGAGCGTCGCAGCCGCGCTGACCGCATCCGATCTTGCGGCGACCTCGCGCGAGACCTCCCCGAAAATCCACGACGCGATCGTTGCACGGCGAATGGAGGCGATCGACGAGGCCATGCGCCGCCGCACCAGCGCCTTTGCCGGCCGCGCCGATGTCCAGCGCAAGCGCTTTGGTCTGCCGCCCTTTCCAACGACGACGATCGGCTCGTTCCCGCAAACCGCAGACGTTCGCAACGCGCGCGCTGCTCGTGCCAAGGGCACACTGACCGACGCGCAATACGAGCAATTCCTCGAGGAGGAGACGGCCCGCACGGTACGGTGGCAGGAAGACATCGGTCTCGACGTGCTCGTGCACGGCGAGTTCGAGCGCAACGACATGGTGCAGTATTTCGGCGAGCAGCTCTCCGGCTTCGTGTTCACTCAACACGGCTGGGTGCAGTCCTACGGCTCGCGCTACGTTCGTCCGCCAGTTCTGTTCGGCGATGTCTCGCGACCGAAGCCGATGACTGTCAAATGGTGGAGCTACGCGCAATCACTGACCAAGAAACCGATGAAGGCAATGCTCACCGGACCGGTGGCGATCCTGAATTGGTCTTTCGTCCGCGATGACCTACCGCGCAGCGAGACCTGCCGCCAGATTGCGCTTGCGATCCGTGACGAGGTCGGCGACCTCGAAAAGGCCGGCGCAAGCATGATCCAGATTGACGAGGCGGCACTACGCGAGGGCTTGCCGCTGCGCCGATCGGATTGGAAGACCTATCTCGACTGGGCAGTAAAATGCTTCCACATCTGCTCCTCTGGCGTCGCCGATGCGACACAGATTCACACCCACATGTGCTATTCGGAGTTCAACGCCATCATCGATGCAATTGCCGCGATGGACGCAGATGTCATCTCGATCGAGGCGTCGCGTTCAAAAATGGAGCTGCTCGATGCGTTCACGGCCTTCAAATACCCGAACGACATCGGCCCCGGCGTCTATGACATCCACTCGCCGCGCGTTCCCGAAGCCACTGAGATGGGAGATCTCATCGCCTTGGCCCGCCAACGCCTGTCGGACTCGCAGCTCTGGATCAATCCTGATTGCGGCCTGAAGACCCGCAAATGGGAGGAAGTCCGTCCGGCGCTCATCAACATGGTTGCGGCGGCCCGTGAACTCCGTAAGGCGTGCTGATGCCAGCGTGACCTTGCGATGGGGGCGCATTTGCCTGACGGAGCTTGCCACTCCGATGAGATCGAATAAAATGCCCGCAAACAGCACGCCCACAGCAGCTTTTCGGCGGGTTCGACGGCCGCCCATCGGCGAATAGAGCGCGACAAACTCGCGCTCCACCGCCGAGCCTCGTTCACCATCGTCCAAATCTCGCGCAGCGGATGGTCACTCGCCCTCGCCTCGCTCCAGCTGAATATCGACGGGTACGCCCCCTCGGTCATCGACAAAGACGGGCTTTTGGCTTGCTACGCGGCACTCGGCGGAGGTATGGCCACCCCGCTGGCGCGAACAATCATCGATCAGATCGTATATTCACTAAAACGTCGCCGGCCACAATTTCGGGGTCTCCAAGCTCAAGATCATGCAGGCTTGCTTGAACAAACTCCAATATCTTGCGATTGGCCGCAATGGCGCTTTCGCGATCCTCGAAGATCATCACAGCGACACAGATGCCTTCGCCTCCATCCAACACATAGTAAGATCTGAATCCATGCGCCTCTCTTAGGATCTGACCGATGCCACTTTTGGCGCGGCGGGCAGCATCCGCAACCGAACGAACTTGGAGGTACTTGCGAATGACCATGTACATCGAAGCGCCACGAATTTCAGTTTCATCTCACGCATCAAAGCACATCGAGCCGCACTTGGACTAGGTCTCACTTCTGCTGTGGCCACCCTCAACATGCCCAGAGTGCCTGCGCGGGGGATTGTCAGTGAAGCGGCCGAGATAAGACTGATCAGCGGACGCGCCGTTGCCGTACACGATGGCGCAGAGCTGCGGATAGCCCGAATAAGACCGGCCCGCCACGCATCAGCCGCTCGCGTCTGATTAACCGCACCACCCTACCTCATAGAACTAAAACATCAATCACATTTCAACCTGTTAGCGCTATCATGCAATAGTACTCGTTTAAATTGCTCGGCTAGAGTTTTATAACTAAGGCGCTCCGCTACCGGAGCGATATGGAGTCGGATATGTCTCAAGCGAAGTGGAAATTGATGAACTGGATGGGGGTGGCCTGCCTAGGTCTACTCCTGGCCGCGCCTGCAGCGGCGCAACCGATCTGGACCTGGACGAACCAATACGGCTCAACCCTGGCGGTCGATAATTATAACCCCAACACAGGCGCGATTTCCGGCACTTACACGAACAATGCGAGCAATAGCTGCGATGAAGGTACCCCTCAGACGGTGACGGGCTGGCTTGCGCGGACGAATAGTGGCACCGCAATCAGCTTTTCCGTGAATTTTGTAGGCTGCGGGTCGACAACAGTGTGGACGGGACAGCTGAACACTGCATCGGGATTTCAGGGGCTCTGGCTACTTTCACTCGCCGAACCGGTGGTATGGAATGGCATCAGCGCCGGCGCGGACACTTTCACCTTCGCAAGCGGGGACAAATCGAAATTGCTGTCCGCTGTCGGAGAGGCGCCCAAGAGCGGTTCAGGCGAGAAGCTCTCGAATACAAAGAATCGCAAATGACATGATCTGCCACGTGGCGAAGCAAGGAACGTCATCACACTGACCTTTCCCCCTCATTTGCGCCGAGGTTCGCTCTGGCCCAACGTGTATTTGGTTTTGATCTAGAGATCGAGGTCTTGCCGAGCCTGAATGCCTGAACTGTTCAGGCTCGGTTTTATTCATTCGAGGTACCCGCAGGCTCAGCGTATCGTCGACCCAATATGCGAACCGGTCTGCGCGAATCGCCAGGATCGAGTTACGCCTCAGAGGAGGCTCAGTTCCTCAAGCGGTCACGGCAAGGCGGCAATGGCGAAGGCGCTCCGCCAAATAGAATGATTTCGTTTGCCTAGCGCGCTGATATCGGCTCGTTGCCGCCACGCCGCTCCTTGCAACCCATATGTACTCGATCAGCTTGCCACTCCATTGACGTAGACGAGCCAGGTAAGTCCTCTACTTAGGCGGCCCGCTCAGAGAGGAACGTTATCATCACACGTAACCAGCAGTCTGAAGCTGCTGGCGATGCCCGTTGCAATAACCAGGATGAATGCCATTGCGATCATACCGACATCAAAGGATCCCGTCGCATCCTTAAGAAGGCCAACCATGTATGGGCCGACGAAGGCGCCAAAGGCACCAATGGAATTGATGAATGCGATGCCTCCGGCAGCAGCAGCGCCAGCAAGGAAACTCTGCGGCATCGTGTAGAGGATTGTCCGCGCGGAGATCGTGCAGGTCAGGGCAAGCGTCATGCATGTGAGCGCCGGCACGAGCGAGGTGACCATCACCGAACCGACAAGTCCGATGGCGCCAAGCATCAATGCGGCGATCAGGTTGCAGATCCTGTACCCCTTACGATCGACTAGGTGCGCCCAGAACAACATGCCTATCGTGACAAAGAGATAGGGCACGGCCGAGAGCCAGCCGACCTGCGTGTTGTTCAAGTTGCGGCTCTTTAGTATCAGGGGGAGCCAGACGACGATCCCATAAGATGCGATCGTGAATGCGAAAGTGATGCCCGCCAACATGAGCACGCGGACGTCCTTCATCGCGGCCCAGAGATCCTTCTTGACATTCTTGTTCCTCTCCTTTGCGAGCTCGTTCAGCAGCCCATCACGCTCCGTGGACGTCAGCCACGAGGCCTTGTCGGGCGTGTCGGCAAGCAGGACGAGGCATAGAACCCCGAGCAGGCAGGCCGGAAGGCCTTCGATCAAGAACATCCACTGCCAGCCGGCCAGTCTCCACACTCCGTCCATTTCTAATAGCAAAGCCGAGACTGGATTGCCGATCAACGCGGACAGCGGTGTTGCGGCCATGAACCAGGCAAGGACGCTCGTTCGGGCTCGAGCCGGAAACCAAATTGAGAGGTACCAAATGACGCCGGGGAAGAAGCCTGATTCAAACACCCCCAGAAGAAAGCGAATCACGTAGAAACTGTACGGTCCAACGGCGAACGCCGTCGCCGCGGCTGCAAGGCCCCAGGTCACCATAATGCGGGCGAGCCAGCGGCGCGCGCCGAAACGATACATCATCATATTGCTGGGGACTTCCAGCACGCAGTAACCAAAGAAGAGGATCCCCGCCCCCCAGCCGAATTGTGAGGCGCTCAAGCCAATGGCTTCGTTCATCTGCAGCGCAGCGATGCCGACGCTGGTCCGGTCAAGATTGTTGAAGAGGTAGGCGAGGACCAAAAGGGGCACCAGCCGTCGCCTATTTTTGGCAACAGCGCTCGCGATCAGGCTAGATCTCGCCTCATGGTTGTTATGACATTGGGCAGCAACGGAGTCTGCCACTCGTTCTGCTCCTACAAATGGACGCCGAAGTACATCTTTCTCGAGGGCCGAATTCTGTGCGGCGATACCACGCTGACAGTCGAGGATATTTGCGACCGCTGCCGGCCGCTCCTTTCTTAACAATCGACAACACTTTCCAGGATTGGCGCTCACACTCTGGACCTGGTCGAGAGCCGGTTATCGGATCAACGAGTCATCTTCCGATTAAGAGCTATGGATCGACTATCGGACTATATGCGTGGCGCAAGCCCGAGCATCGTACGAGCTTCCACTACAGTGGCGGGCTCGTACCCGAGTTCTCGGATAATTTTTACCGTTTTCTCGACGAGCCGCACGTTAGTGGCAAGTATGCCCGGCTCGAGGTACAGATTGTCCTCAAGCCCGACTCGAACGTGACCGCCGGCGAGCACCGCATGAGTTGTTGCCGGTAGCTGAGCTCGACCGACCCCGCTTACGCAGAACATCGCTCCTTTTGGAAGATTCCCGATGAGCATATCGAGAATCTGCGGAGTGTACGGTAATCCCCCCTGGATTCCACGATCGGCGCCAAGAACGAAATTGATCCAATAGGGCGGCTTGTCAAATCCTTTATTGATCAGGCGTATCGGATCTTGGAGAAGATGAGAAAGTGAGAAACATTCCCATTCAGGCTTGATGCCCGTCTTTTGGAATCGTTTTGCCATGATATCGCAGCGGGTGGGCGAGGTGTTAACGATAATCTCGCGGCCGCTAAAGCTGGCCAGAACGGTATGCGCGTCGAATGTCGCCATGTCAGCCCCGGCTTCGAGACCCTTTAGACGCTGTTCGAATATAACCTCATCGAGCCCGGGCCCTATGGATCGCACCATATCTCCATCGATGCCCCCGCCCGTGCTGTTATTGATGATGATGCCGCACTTTGTCAGAATCCGGTGGTTGATGTCCTGATAGATCTCCGAATTACAGGTCGCGCCATCATCGGGCCTGCGCGCATGCAACGCTACGATAGATGCGCCCGCATCGTAGCACCTATACACATCCTCGGCGATCTCGCTGGGCTGGGTCGGCAGGTGCGGGTTTTGAGATTTTTTCACCACGCCTCCCGTTGGCGCAATCGTGACGATAACCTTGCGCTCAAAGCTCATACTACGTCTCCTGACATCGACTGCTGAACTCACTTATGGGCGGATCTGACGACTTCGTTCAAGAACGCTTTGACGCGAGACGTCCAGGCCGGAAGTGACCTCCTGCGGCAAGTGAAGTCCCCAACGCCTCGCATTCATTCCAATCGTTTGAGCCGTTCGGGCTCGTTGTTCCGGACAAGAACGGTGCCGCCGCCACCTTACGCGAGTGAGGCCGCGGGCCCGGGTCGAGAGCGGCGTTTCGAGCTCCCGAGGCCCAACCGCTTGAGCGTCGCGCGCCACGAACTGCCTCAGCGCACCTTCTGCCATTAGCGCCATGTCGTTCGCGATGATCTGTGCTCTTCTGACGGCAGACAGCGTCGTGCAGCTCCCGGCAACAGGCTGGTGCCGACGACGGCGCGTCGTCGAAATCGGCTTGTTTCCGGTCATTTCAATTCTCTCGACGGTTAGATTTCGGCATACGCGATGCCGGTGAAATTTCCTTGGGACCAGAGGAGATTGCGCTTGTTCTTTCCATCGAGATCGGCGGAATAGATCGAGCCGGCGAGGTCCGTGATGAACATCTGGTTGCCGGGGACGTCCAGTGCGATGCCGATTCCCTCCATCAGGTGCGTGATCAGGATCTGTGGCTCCGTCTTTATGTCGACTCGCGCGCGATTGACTGTGTTGCCACGTGGAGGATCGCCGCGGTCGGTCCAATAGAGCACGCGGTTCGATGGATCGAATTCAAGGTGAATCGGTTCCGGCAAGTCATTGAACAGCACCTCAATGTCGGAGCGGTTTGCCGGGTGTTCACCCTTCGGGATGTCAATGTCGGCGCGGAAGATTCGGCCCAAGCCCGCATTGTCCGGACCTTTTTGCGACCAGTAAATTCTGCGGCGCTCGGTGTCGATCGTGACGCCGATGCACCACCTGGTCGGATCGCGCCGGTCCACGTCACCGCGACCCGCCTCGATCAGCGTCTCCATCTCCGAGCCGTCGAGATTGCATCGCATAACCCGCATCCCTTCGCGGTCACACCAGTAGAGCTTGCCGCCTTTCGGATCGAGCTGGATCTGCTTCGGTGTGAACGTGACGCCGGGCGGAACGATAACTTTGCGAGCGCTTCCATCGATGTTTGCGCGCTCGATCGAACCATCGTTGACGGCGACACCGGACCCCATATTGGTCCAATAGATGTGGCCATCACCGACATCGATGGCGATTCCGTCAGGAAGCCGACAATCGGTAACAATAGCCTTTCGATCGGAGCCATCCGGATTCATGGCTTGAATACGGTTGGTACTCACCTCGAGAAAGAATAGTCGGCGACGGACTGAGAACTCCCAGTCGGGCGAGAGTTCCGATTTTATCGCATTAGCGTCGGTCATGCCATTCTCCCTCCCATGTGCGTGAGGCGAGATAGCGTCCGAAACTGCATAGAGATGCGGATCCAGCCCTCACTGATGAGTGAGGTCGCGCTTTCGATATGAGTCGTTTGACACACTCAAGCATCTCGCATCGGCGTGCTCTACTGCGGATCATTCCGACGGCGGAGCTTCACGGTAACGATAGAACATGGAGCAAGAGCTGGGCCAATTGCCCGACCATTAGATCGTCGCACGTCCCATCTCCGGTGATCGCGCTGGAGTGCCTATTGGTCAGAAGATGTCGCCCCGCTTCAACTCCTGCGACCACAATTGCCGCGAAAGGCTCTTTGCGGAGCACGCGTCGGATGCATTGGTCCACCTCCTGTAGTGCGATAAGCGGCGCGGAAGGCTCGGAGCATAGAAATCAGGAGTGACCTTGTTGCGGGTTAGGCATCGCCCCTATTCCCCGCGGAGACTATCGACGTCCCGATGATGCCATCCGACGCCAATTGCGCGATCTCCGTGTCGGAAAGCCCGAGAAGTTTTGATAGGACCTCCCTGTTGTGCTCTCCGAGCGTCGGCGCCGCTGTGCGGATCGCAAAGGGCAACGAGCCATCACGGATCGGTATTGAAGGCTGTGGGTGCAAGCCAATGAAGGCACGTTCGACATCCTGTAGAAATGCGCGCGACCTAAGATGCGAGTCCTTGAGCAAGTCAGCTGGCTGTCGGGCCACGCCGGCCGCAATTCTTTCCGCCTGCAACTCTGACATGGCGTGATCCGCATCGCGGGTAATCGTCCAGGCTTCGATGGCTCTTTCAATCTCGTCTTCAATGCGGCGGCGAACTTCGGCAGACCTCAACGCGGCATCTGTCGCCCAGTTTGACCGTCCAATGAGAATGGCAAGCCTCTGCCACATGTTCTCGTCGCTAACGGCTACCATGACCCAGCTGTCCTCACCCGCGCACCGGAAGCAGCCATGCGGCACGAACTGGGGATGTCGAGTACCGTACCTTGGCGGAGGCACACCGCCGATGGAGTGCACAGTGATCCACGGCGCCGCAAACGGTATCATGCATTCGATCTGGGCAAGATCGATGAACTGTCCTAGCCCGGTATTGCGGGCATGAAGCAGCGCGACAAGAACCGCAGCACAACCGTTCAATCCACCAACGGCATCCCCAAAGGCGACGTGGCTCATCACGGGTGGCCCTTCCGAATTTCCGACGACATTCGGCAACCCGGAGCCCTGCTCGAGAGTCGAGCCGTATGCCCGACAATCGCGATACAGGCTTTTCGCGCCAAACGCTGACATTGACAACATGACAAGACGAGGGTTGAGCGTTCGGAGCACATCGTAGCCAAGTCCGAGTTTCGGCAGCACATCAACCGAATAATTGTCTACGACAACATCGGCTCCCGCCAAAAGACGCTTGCCAAGAGCAAGGCCCTGGGGCTGCGTGAGGTCGAGCGTGATGCCGCGTTTGTTGCGGTTCATGATGCAGAAGGCTTGCGCCTTTTCGTACATCTGAGCGTCAACGTAAGCGGGGCGCCGGTCAACGCCGCGCCACCAATCCGGGTACTGGGTGGATTCGATCTTGATGACGTCCGCACCGAGATCAGCGAGGGTGCGCGTGCACAACGGGCCCGCCCAGCCCATCGTGAAGTCAATGACGCGAATCCCACGCAGGGGGAGCCGTCCGACACCGTTGCAACTGGGCGTCCGCGACGCCTCTAGGGATCGCTGCTTTCGGATGTCCGCGAAAACTTGCTGCTCGCCGGGAGCCGGAACCTTGCCTCCGCGGCGCGGCGGCGTCAATGTCAGCCGCTGCATTGATCCAGCGGTCCTGCCCTCTTCTTGGCCAAGGGTGACAGGCACGATTGCGCCGCGTGCCTTTTTCTCGGTATCGAGAAGCAGATCGGACGTGTCGGGTACCGGTACGATCGGGATCTTCCGCTTCAGTCCCTCCGCAAACCACTCCTGCGCTGTCCGCGCCTTCAGCCTCGGCACGAACTGTCGTTCAATCCTCTCGACTTGCTTCAGACGCTCTTCGCCAAGGAGCAGCGCTGGATTATCGCGCAGATCGGACAGATCGAGCATGTCGCAGAATGCGCGCCACTGTGCGGGCGTGAATGTCGTCACGCCGAGCCAGCCTTTCTTGGTTTCGTAAATGCCGCCCGGAAAAACCGGCCAGAAGCGGTTAATGCCGATCCGACGCACGACCTCGCCGCGCGCAGACGCCTCGAACATGAGATATTCGCTGATGGTGAGACTCGATTCGAAGATACTGACCGACCAGGACGGCCCTGTTTCGCCTTCGATTTGCACGACCGCCGAAGAAGCCGCGGCAATGAACCCCCACAGGCCACCGAGGATACCAGTCTGGAAATCCGGTGCGTACAACGGTGGCCCCTCCGCCGGCCCAACCAGCTTGACGAGGCCGGCGAGCGCGCGGATAGTCGTATCGGTTGCGGCAAATCCTGCATAAGGACCCTCGCGGCCGAACCAGCTCGCTTGGAGGTGGATCAATCTGGATCGCCGTTGGCGGATCGCAGCGACGTCAATGGACGGGCAATCGGCCGGATCAATGTCCCTGCCGTCAATTAGAATATCGCAATTCTCGATCATTGCAGCCAGCTGCGCGTTCGCATTCGGGGCAGCGGGATTGATGATCGTGCTTGATTTATTGAAGTTCAGGAACGCGAACCAAGCGCTCTGACCCATTGGCGTGAGCGGCGCAAAATAGCGAAGTGGATCGCCCGCCGGCGGCTCGATCTTCTGAACATCCGCGCCGAAGTCGGCAAACAATCGCGCGCAATAGCTAGTTGCCGCCGCGCTGCCAATCTCGACAACCCGCAGATCGGACAAAACTCCCGCCACGGCTCCATCTTCCCAGTCAAAAAAGGCCATCAGCGGGAAACTCTCGAATCTCGCAATTGCTCGCGCCGGATTCGGCGTGAGTATAGAGCTAGCGCATGGCAAAGCCCTGATAGCCGCTTGCGGCGACTTCGTCGCATTTTTGTCGATAGCTGCCTACGCCGCCGGTATACGCGAGAACCCGGCGCGGCTTGCCTTCGACGTTCGATCCCACGTACCAGGAATTGGTCTTAGCAATTAGCATCCTATTGGCAATCTCATCATGATGCGCCACCCATTGATCTTCCGCCTCTTTGATAGGCTCGATCACGTTCAAGTTCTTGCCGCGAAGATAGCTGATGCATCCTGTTATCCACTCGACCTGCTGCTGCAAGCAGGTGGTCATGTTGCAAAGCGCAGCCGATGGAGCAAGCGGCACCGCGGTCGTAAAGAGATTGGGATAGCCGTGCACCTGCAAGCCCATCGTGGTCCGAATGTCTCTGCCCCATTCCTCCTTTAGTGATCGTCCATCGCGACCGCGTATGTCGATGCGGGTCAAAGCGCCCGTTCCTGCGTCGAAACCGGTCGCAAGGATGATGACGTCGAGCGGGTGTACCGTGCCGTCGGCCGTCTGGATGCCTTCGGCCGCGATGCGCTCAATTCCATTGGTATTGACGCTAACAATTTCCACGTTGGGTCGATGGAATACCTCGAGGAAATTCTGCTCCAAAGGTACCCGATGGGTACCGAATCCGTATTCGCTGGGGATCAGCAGGTCGCACAGCTTAGGATCCCCTAGCCGCTCGCGCATTTTTGCGCGCACGAATTCGGAGATCTCTGCGTTCACTGCGTCATCGAAGAAAAGCTCAATGAAGGACGACATCCACAACTTCAAAGAACCGTCGTTCCAGCAGTCTTCGATGACCTTGCGGCGCTGCTGCGGGGACAGATCGGCCCAGGCGTGCTCAACGTCGTGCTCGAAGCCCGTGAACGTATGCGGCAGCCGCTCGGCAAGTGCTTTGAATTTTGACTTGTAGGCTTCGACGTCTGCGGCGGCGTATGTGGGATTGTTCATAGGGATGACGTATTGCGGCGTGCGGACGAACACCTTGAGATGGCCAACCTCCTCCGCGATCGTCTGGATGACCTGGATTCCCGTCGGTCCGATACCGACCACGCCCACACGCTTGCCAGCAAGATCGACCTGATGCTGCGGCCATCGCGCCGTATGAAACGCCTGGCCTTTGAACGTCTCCTGCCCCGGGAAGGACACATGGGGCGCCGAGAGCATGCCGCAACAGGTGACGAGAAACTGGGCATCTATCACATCACCCTTATCGGTCGCGACGACCCATCGCTCGGCCGCTTCATCGAAATGAGCGCTCTGGACGGTCGTGCCGAACTGAATGTCTTTGCGCAGATCAAGTTCGTCCGCTACGTAATTGAGCCAGCGCTCGATTTCCGGCTGGCTCGGAAACTTTTCGCTCCAGCTCCATCCTTTGTAGAGATTTTCGGAGAACAGGTACTGATAGATGTAGCCCTCTGAATCGAGGCGCGCACCTGGATATCGGTTCCAATACCACGTGCCGCCGACACCGGAGGCCGCATCGATGACCCTGACATTCAGCCCGAGCTCTCGGAGGCGGTAGAGTTGATAAAGACCGGCGACGCCGGCCCCTATGACCACTGCGTCGAGTTTCGCTGTCGCATGCACGGCATTATCACCATTGGCCCCGATCCTGGTCTGGTCCATTTCTTCTCCTGGGCGCATTGAGATCTGGCGAGGAGAGAGCAGCAAGTCTCGTACCAGTACCCGCAGGTCGCGATCCTCAGGCGTAGAGACAACGACGAGAACGTGGGCGATCGACTGCGGTGCCTCAGGCTTTTTGAAGCAGTTGCGACGTACGTACGAAATGCGACACCGCCACCAACTCGAGTTGCAGAATTTTCATGGGGCTGGATGCAAGAGTTCGGAAAGATCAACTATCAATACTAGCAATTGATCTAAATGACGCACGTGTGTCACTCCTTGCTGGCTGAAAGTCGGACTAAAGCTTGCCGAGATTCCGTAATAGCTCATCCCCAGATACAAATCCTTCTAAGGACTTGCGGCAATGCAATCCTCTGCACTGACGTCACGCACCTATAGCTCTGAAGCCGCACCTGTCTACCCTCCCGATATCTCGCAAATTATCAAATGGCGCGACAGCTCGTATGCCGCGGATCTCTATATCGCCGCAGTCTCCTGGCTCGACCTCTTTACTTACCTGGATGGTCACCCGGTAACCGAGGAGGAACTACGACTCCATTTCTCTCTTCGGGAGCGGCCAACGCGGACCATGGTTCGACTCCTCGAATCGTGGGGCCTCATCTCCAGGCAATCCGGCCGGCTGCACGCAACGGCCAGCGCCATTCAGTATCTGAGTGGCAATTCCGCGGACAACATCGCCTCGTATATTGCAACGATGAAGTATAAGCCTTCTGTTCGGGAACTTTATGAGATTCTGCGACAGGATGGATCGGATACCTGGCACGTTGAGCGCGGCGTAACCAAGTCCTGGGATGCATTGATGCAGACCGATGAGTTTGCCGATCTGAACACACGCGGCATGGAGGAACGGGGTCGGATCTTTGCTCCGCACCTCGCGAAGCTGCTTGATTGCACGAATGATACTTCTTTGCTCGATGTAGGTGGTGGATCGGGCGTCTATTCTGCGCATTTGTTGATGCGCTATTCTTCACTCTCGGCAACGATCTTTGAGCATCCGCCCGTTGATCAACTTGCAAGGAGCTGTCTCACTGACCGCAATTTGTACCCGGGTCGTGCCCATGTCATAGCTGGCGACATGTTCGTCGATCCCCTGCCCCGGGATGCCAGCCTGCACCTGTATTCGCACGTCCTTCACAATTGGGGACCAGACAAGGTCCAACTACTCCTTACCAAGTCTTTTGACAGCGTTACTTCCGGTGGCCGTATAGCAATTTACAGCTGCCACCCTGACGACCGCGGAGGACACCCCTCTCCGGCTGCCGAAGCAGAATACTCCGTGCTGCTTACGACGGGGTACGAGGGCTGCTGTTACTCCTTCGAGGACATGCGGACCATGCTCGAGAGCGCCGGCTTCCAGGAGGTCGAATACCACAAATCCATCTGCAATCGCAGCCTTATCGTCGCGAAAAAGATCGCCTGACGCTTATGACTCTACCGCTTTGGGGAAGCGACCTAATCCGCCGCTCTTCTGCATGAATCGCGTGAGCACGAGATGTCTATTCCAACCCGCGTTCTGTTGTCGAAGATCCGCGCGGCTGGGTACAGCATTTTTACTGGGGTACCATGTTCCATCTTTGGCGATCTATTTGACCAAGTGGCTGACTTTCCTGGCTTCCTGACCGTTCCTGCAGCCAATGAAGGCAGCGCAATTGCGTTAGCTGCTGGCGCGGTTCTCTCAGGGCACCGAGGAGTTGTTGCGCTTCAAAATTCTGGGCTCGGCAATATCATCAATCCGCTGACATCTCTGTTGATGGTCAACAAAATTCCGCTCCTGCTCCTCTTATCCGTTCGCGGCCACCCCGCCGAATCTGCCGACGAGCCACAACACGCGATCATGGGCGCCAAGACAAAAACTCTCTTGAACGAGCTCTCCATTGAGTGGTGTGACTTCGATGGGACCGAGTCCGGTTTGGATCACGCGCTCGCGCGCGGCAACGATGAATTTCATCGCGCTGCCCCGTTTGCACTGCTCTTTCGGCAAGGCCAGCTATCCGACAGTAGCGCGGCTAAGCCACGGGCTGATGGGATCCACTACGGGCTCAGTGTCGGACAAGCCATAGAGTTGATTTGCCAGCACTTGCAAAACGACACGCTCATTGTCTCTACGACCGGGTTCATCTCGCGTGAGCTGTTCCGTGTCCAAGATCGTCCTCTGAATTTCTACATGCAGGGCTCCCTTGGGCATTGCAGCGCGGTCGCGGCAGGGCTCGCGTTGACCTCGCCTACCCGACCCGTCCTCGCATTGGATGGAGACGGCGGCGTGCTAATGCATATGGGGATCCTATCGACTATTGGCTATGCCCGCCCTCAAAATCTTATCCATGTGGTGCTGGACAACGAAGGGTACGTTTCGACGGGCGGTCAACTCTCGACATCACGAACGACGTCGCTCGAAGTTGTCGCGTCCGCCTGCGGGTATCGAACAGCTACCCGCTGTGAGCGGGCCGAACATATCACCACTATCATGCGGCAATGCTCCCAGCGTAGCGGCCCTCACTTCGTGGTTTGCAAGGTCAACCGCCTCCATCCTCCTCAGCTTCCCCGCGTTACGAGCCGGTATTCTCCTCTACAGAACAAAACTATCTTTCAGCGCTGTGCCGGCACTCGCTGTAACGAGCCCGCGGCAGCCGGCGAAAAAGGACTGGTGTCATAGTTCCATGGTCGTCCGTATGCCTGATTTTCATCGCTCGATTTAGAAAATGAACCTGGTTGTTATCAAAGAAGGGAGACTTTGGGCTATCAAAGCTACTTCGAAGCAACGCGAGACCTGTCTCGAATCTTACATAGGCGCAACCAATCGAGTTATGGCATGCACAATAACGATCAAGACTATCATCCTATGCTCGTCGCGGGGGCGCCTGTCCACTCGGACGCGACTATCGAAGTGCGCAATCCATTCACAGGAATGCTTCTTGGCAGCGTCCCGCAGGCCAGACCGGAGCATGCACGCCAAGCATTTGAGATCGCTGCGCGGACTCATCCTCGGCTCACGCGCCGCGAACGAACCGATATCCTCCTCGGGACAGCAAGCGCCGTGAGGAGAGATCGAGACCGGTTTGCCCGGCTTATCACGGCAGAAACCGGTCTCTGCCTGAAGGACTCCTTGCATGAAGCCGGGCGTGCATGCGATGTCTGGTCATTTGCTGCCCATACCTTGATCCAGAGCGAGGGTGAGATTTATCCATCTGACATTGGCGTAACACCCCATGATCGGCGCATATTTTCCATGCGCACACCGCTCGCCGGTGCGATCTCCGCTATCACGCCGTTCAACCATCCTCTCAATCTCGTCAGCCACAAACTCGCTCCCGCCATTGCGACGAACAACCGCGTAGTCCTGAAGCCGTCTGAGCGGGCGCCGTTAACGGCTCTGGCGCTTGGCAGGATCCTGTACGAGCAAGGCCTGCCGGAGGGGATGCTCTCGATCGTGACGGGGGCCCCCCACGCCTTGGGAGATGCGATGTTCACCGATCCCGACGCGGAACTGGTGACATTTACCGGCTCCGTTCGCGTTGGGCATCATATTGCGGAGCGGGCTGGTTACCGGAAGCTCATCTTGGAGCTGGGTGGGAACGATCCGATCATTGTGCTTGAGGACGCCGATGTCGATCGAGCGGCGCATCTGGCTGTTCAAGGAGCGATCAAGAATTCGGGTCAACGATGTACAGCGGTCAAGCGGGCGCTTGTGGTTGACTCTATTGCCGACGAATTTGCCGAGCGGGCGCTCTATCACATGCGGAAGCTCTCGACCGGCGATCCGAGCGATCCATCGGTTGACCTCGGCACCGTCATTAATCAAGAGGCGGCCAAACTGATTGCTCGACGCGTTACCGATGCCGTTGATGCTGGTGCTACTCTATTGCTCGGGAACCTACCTGACGGCGCATCTTATCCGCCTACCCTCTTGGACCATGTCTCACCAAGCTCCGAACTGGTGATTGAGGAAACATTCGGACCTGTGCTGCCAATCATCCGTTGTCCGAACGATGTTGACCAAATCATATCGATCGCCAACGCGACCAAATTCGGACTTTCTGCCGGAGTGTGCTCTAACCGGCTTGATCATGTGACGAAGCTCATCAACGGACTTGCGGTCGGCTGCGTCAACGTGTGGGAAGTTCCCGGATATCGCACCGAATTGACCCCCTTCGGGGGAATTAAGCAGTCCGGACTCGGGCACAAGGAGGGCGTGCTGGAGGCGATGCGTAGCTTCACGCAGTTGAAGACCTACTCGCTTCCATGGCCAGTCTAGGCCAAATGCTTTTTGGCTGGCCGCCGAAGGTGGCGGAATCGTCCCGTTCTTGTGGATGGGACGAGCTGAACGTCGGAGTCCATCGCACGGGAGCGCGCGCCGGACGGGGTGCCAGCTGTCCAACCAGAAAGCAGGCTGCGTACCCCCGAATGGCTGCTATACGGCCCTCGTCCCCGCTATTCCGGTACGATCATCGCCAGCCCGATCCTGAGTTGCGTGACATGCTGCCTTGAACACACAGAATCTGAAAAGCACGCACCGTGATGACATCGTCCCCTCCCAATGCGCGAACGAAAATCATCCTGGCCGCCCTTACCATCGCTGCGTTCGCGATCGGCCTCGATACATTTGTCATCATCGGGGCACTCGATGTGATTTCTCAAGATTTCGCGATTTCAACTGGCGCGGCGGGCTGGATCATCTCAATCTACGCACTCTGCTACGCGGTTTTCGCACCTCTGAATGCCTGGATATTCAGGACCGTAAGCTGCCGCAATGTTCAGCTCCTATCTGTTTCAATTTTCATCATCGGCAACCTGGTCTGCGCAATTGCTCCGAATTTCCTGGTCCTTGCGGCGACCCGTGTCATTTCGGCCTACGGCGCGGCGATGTTCACCCCGGCCGCTACCGCACTGGCCGCCGAGCTCCTGCCCCCCGCCCGCAAGGGGTTCGCGTTATCCCTCATCTTCGGCGGCATGACTGTTTCACAGGTTGCGGGCGTTCCGGGGACCACCTGGATCGCGGAGGCCATCGGCTGGCGCTTTGCATTCGGTCTGGTCGTCATAGCCTGACTTCTCGCCTTGCTGATCTTTGCCCCGATAATGTCTGCAATCCCTGATAATGCGCCGGAGCGCGGAAATGGCCTCGTCTCGAAAGACTTCCCTAGGATCATCTACGGTGTCCTCTCCGTGACGCTATTCATAGTCGTTTCCGAGTTCATCGTTTACTCCTATGTGAGCGTCTTCATTACCGGTTCTCTGCTTGCCGGCGTCCCGCTGCTTTCGGCCGCGCTGTTCACTTATGGTGTCGGAGCTGCAATCGGAAACGCAGCCTGCGGTGTTCTGACCGACCGCTTCGGCCCGTTCAAAGTCCTTACCGCAGCTGTAGGTGCACAACTGATCCTGCTTGTTGGTTTGATTGCATGCAGGCACCATTGCGCCGTCACCCTGCTCATCGCCTTTTTTTGGGGCAACGTGAGCTACATGTACCTCGTTCCCATCCAGCACCGGCTCCTCAGTCTAGCCGGGGATAGATCCAAGCTGGTGCTTGCAATGAACAGCTCGACTACCTTCGCAGGCATTGCCATCGGCGCTTTTATCGGTGGCCTCCTCGTCGAACTTAGCGGGGTCACGTCCCTGGCTGTGGGGTCCATCCTGATTGGCCTAATCGGCGTCGGGCTTGCCATTGCCTTCATGCGTGACGCAGCACCTGCGGAAGCTGCGACTGCAGCGTGAGCGAGGCTATCATTCGATCTGTTCGACGACTTTTTGGCAGTGAAGACGAAGCCTGGCGAATCTCTCCGCTTCGGACTTCGCTATCGATGCGCCCAGCGTGCTTGCTGAACTCGATTACACCTTCCTGTCGAAGCTTGACGAGCGCAAGAAGATAAACAACGCGGTCTCATTGCGGTTTTCGACAATGTCAATCTCGCCTTCCTCAATCATGAGATCAGTGTGCACGACATAGATAAGCTCGATCTGTTTCTTTGGTTTACAGATGGGGCCAACGCCCGCAACCTGCGGGCATTTCCTTAGGGATTCCGACACTCGCTTGACAGCGGCGTCTCTTGACCGATCTCTGGACAATACGCGAGGCTATTTGTCAGAGAGACGAAACAGCCCCTTTTTCCGGGCTAGCGCGAGCATTCATTCAAGGCGAGCAGATTATCTTTCCATTTCCCGTCCGCATGGGTCTGAAGAAACTTGTTGCCGGAAGCGCTGACACGAACAGCGACCCATGCGGTCGCATTTCCTTCCTGCGTGTAAAAGCTGTGCTGCTTTCTTTCGATTAAGCGCACCACGTTTTCTGTGGTGTCCCTCCACCTGCCGGATCCCTCGGGATTCGGACCTCCAACGTGAGTGATGTGTTCGTGCGCGCTGTTGCGGTGCGGCTTGTTCACGCAATCAATACGGTAGTACATTGGCTCACTTTCTCTTGATAATCTTGAGCGAATTTCTGCAATCCGATCGCGTCCAAGTCCACGTCGCCGTGGACATACCGTTCGAAGTGATTTGCACTCGAGGTATCTCGACGCGGCAGTACCGATAGCCTCTTGCCAGCCGCTCAACCGCACCGATACGAATCGCGTGATGCGCATGCTGCCGGCTGTTCTAGGTCGGCTGCGGGCCTTATTTGATCACCAAACGCAGCTTTTCATCGTTACTTTTCCAAGAACGCATCTTCTTCCCTACAGCCCGTTGCGGTATCTTCAATGCACGACTGGAGGCCCGATCTGGTTGCGGTACCGCCGCTATGGTTCCTGCATTGCCAAGACGACAAATGGCTATATTGCCACCGAGTATATTTCTCTCAACATTGGCGCTGATCCGCTCTTAAGACAGGGCATTGTTATCGTTCGAGTGCCAACGAGCTGAGCTACACAAAGCACTCAGTCACCTCGCTCGCGGAGATAACCGATCGCCTTCGCTACCTGAGCCAATCGGTCCCGCAGCAGACGGACGACGCCGAGCTCTTCAAAATATCTCGCTCTGTGGGCTCGTACTTCGTGTATTTGAGCGCCTTGCAGCGTGACGGCCCCTAGGATGAGGCCTGCCTGGAATTTGCCGTGCTGATCGTCGCGACCGCAGCTCACCTTCGATTTCGACCATCGCGCGCGAACGCACAAGCTTCTGCAGAAGTCCAACCTATGCTCGCCGATATGGAGCTCGACACGACTCCTGACGAGAAACGGTACAACGCCAAGCTCTTCACCATCGCCGGCGATGAACCGATGCCTGTCCGCGCCCTGGACGCCCTAGCCTACAACGCTGGGTTGGACGCTACCGCCAGCGATAATCCGAGCAACAGCCCACCTTGGTAACCTGTTGCGAGGCATACGAGCATCGGCATGAGCAAGAAGTCCGGAAAAAAAGGCGACACAAGGCACCATTGTCAGCGTGCGTCCGCCGCCGAAACGCTACAAGTCCGCTAAGAAGACCCGAGAGGTTAGCAAGAGGAAATAGGGCTCGGCACGAGCCCGGACGGCACCCCACATCAACGAGCGCCGTGTCTTTCGAGCTCGGATAACGCGGCTGCGATGTAAAGAGTGGAACGCTGGCGCGTCGGGTCGAACTCTTATTTAGCTCCGCGGGGTTAGCTCAGCTGTCAATCGGACCGGGCCGCTTCGCGGCCCGGCTTCGTTCGTGGACGTTATATGCGCATTGCTGGCCTCTATCCGGGAATATAGACGCAACCGGGATCATCCGGCGGACAATCACATCCTCCGATCGCCTTAGCCAACCCTTCCAATTGTGGCTTCGAATCCACGAAGTCCTTGATAGCTGTCAGGCTTTTCCGTCGTACCTTGACGAATTGCCCGGAAGACTCGAGGTGGTCGCTGAGGTCCTCTCCCAGTCCCGCCTTGTGAATGGCACTCAAGATCTTCCCCAAGCCATGCAAGCCAAAGTCGACGTGAGTGCCACCCGGGCGCGCAGGCTTTGCAGCGGCGGCTTTCTTGCTGACTTTGCGTGCCTTCGGTGACCGCTTGGCTTTCGTAACTGTCGCCATGTAATTCTCCCTCTATGGTGTCGGTCTAAAGATTTTCAGTGCCAAGAATTGCTGAACCGCCCGCGCCGCACCTTGTTCGGCTCGTCCGCCCGAAGCGGTGATGAGCGACCCCTCGTAAATCGGGCCACGGACGGCTTCGAGCGTCTTTGCCTCGCCCTTGTCCAGATACAGTCCCACGGTCAGCTGATGGGTATCCTTGCGCGATATGGTAACCGGAAAGCTCACGTCGGTGGCTTGGAACGGTGGCCCTTTTGGCGCGAAAACGATCTTGGGCGATGCGCCACCACCGATGGTCGTGGTGAATTGAAGTTGCTGAACCATGCTCGGCGGCCCCTTTTTAACCGTCGCCACGTCTTTGTTGAGCTGATCGAGATTCTCGAACAGGCTCATCAAAGTGAATTCTTTTATCAGCTTGGCGAGCCCAACTTTTCCCGCGATTGGGTAAACGAAATCCTCGGTTCGAACCAAATGGTGCGTGCAGTAGCTTTCACTGGTCTTTTGAACAAGGTTTCCGAAATTGTCCGTTATCGTAAATGACCACTCATTCTGCCTTTGCCGATCAAAATTCCCGGTAAGGCCGAGGGTCACAAGTGACGTAATAGGCGTCGGCCTGATCAAGTCCACGGCCGGATCTATGTTATTCGTCTCGAGCCCCGTCAAATCGTAATAGTAAGCAATCCCAGTGCTGTAGAGGAGCTTGGTCACAGTGCGCGCGAATCCCGTTACCTGCGACGGATCAAATGCTCTGATTGACTCATGATCCAGCTCATAAGCTCGCTTCAGCTCGTTGCCTACTGCGAATGAGTAGTCGTCGAGCTTGTTCTTGTTTATGTTGTTGTCCGGGCTGGCGAGATAGCCAAGCAAGGCGTCAATGACCGCCTGCCGGGCCTCACAGCGAACTTGTCTCGCAATATTGGATGCCGAAATATGCGCGACGTCGTCCGTCACCGGGTGAATAGAGCATCCGCTCAAGAAGAGTAGTACGGCAACCAGGCAAAAGCGATTGCCTCTTATATGAAGGCCCATCCAAATCCCCCCACCAGAATAAACAATTTGTATCAAGCAACCTGGCCGCCCCCTCGACGGCCCGCTTCGAATTGAGATCTAATAGTCCCCGACGGCAGATCCTTCCCATTCGGGCCGCGCGAAATCATCAGTTGTGCAAAACGGCGCGACTGATGCAGCGACCGAATGCGTGCGAAGGGATTAAACCCGTCGCTGAAAAAAATGATGGGTGGTCGGGTCCGAGCGGTCATCGAACGGCGTGATGCGGTAGACCGGCACCGCGTGCTTTGCCCGCCGGGCCGAGGTCCGTTGTAGAGCTCGCCCTTCGGATCGAACACAACGACACTTCCGCGGTAATGCAACAGGTTCGGGGGGATCGTCGTCACCCGTTTCTTCGCCTTGGTGGGAGCGACGGTCAGGAGGTATCCTTCGTCATGCCAATGCACGAACGTTGCCGGTTCACGCGCGCCGCCTTCTTGAAAGGTCCCGAACAGAATGGACAAGGGGCTGTCGAAGTGGTCACGTCCTTTGAGGAAGTATCCTACGTCGGCAACTCCCGGCCAGGTAGCCGACCCATGCAGCGGCTGTGGCTGGATCAGGAGCCTCTCGCGCTCCGCAGTCTCGGCCCGATCAAGGATGGCCTGATAGCTGCGACCGGAGATGATCGCAGCGGCGACCGCATCGGCAGCCTCGACGTGGAACTGCTGCGCAATGCGCTGGCGAATCTGCTCCGGCTCGACATGGCGAGCGAGCTTCCAGCCCGAACCGCCAGCCGAGCGGAAGCTCAGCTCCCTCGAGAAGATGAACGAACTACCCAACACTGCGCCCCACAGCCCTGAATCGAGCCTACCCCTATCGATTTGGTCAAACAACCACCAGTATGCCAGCATTTTGCAGGTTTCCTGCAAGAGCAACGCACTTACGCATCGCCGCAGCGCGGAACGCGGTCGGGCGGCTGAACGGCTTCCGCGTCTCCGACAACGAGGAAAGTCCCACAGGGCGTTCAGCAATCCGCCGCCGATTTTGCTGCAAAACCACGTCGCAGCGTCCAGGCGGCCAACGCGATCACAGCATCGCCGCCGATTTGCGGCCATGTAGGCCACCGAGCGAAGCGCAACGGAGTTGAATGACCCAAGATTGCCGGTGATCGGCTTCCAGGTCGCGCCACTTGTAGGTAATAGCTACCAGGGGCTCGACGCCTGGCACTGTCATCGGCCCGCGACAGACTGCATCATCAGGCGCAGACCAGCACAGCCTTGTTTAGCCTTTCGTGCTCTGCCTTCAAAGCCGATCGCGCCGAGAGCATTTGCCCCCCCCGCAAAGGGCACCTCAAGTACAGCACCGCGCTTGCTTGCGCCAAACGCCCGACATCGTGGAGCCCCCCGCCTCGAACGATGTTCCTTAAGTCCGCCCAAGGCGGCTGCGATGCGATTTCTAATCCGTCTCGGCGTGGCGAATACTTGGTTGGTTCTCAATAGAGATTTGAACGGTCTCAAAGAACGATTCCACGCATCGCAGGCGTCTTTTATCCGATGTCGTGACGATGTACGTTTTGAAATCGCTGCAGAATTCATCGACAGACTTGTACACGAGTTCTTCTGCTGGAAAAACGCTGTCTTGAAGAAGAATGCCTACCCCGATTCCGTGCAGAACGGCTTCCTTTAGGACAGGATAAGTCGCCATCTTAATAACGTTCGGCATGTTTATACTATTCTCAAGACACGCCTTTTCCACTTCTCGTAGCGTCAGAGAACCATCCTCGGTTAGAATAATCCTTTCTTGCGCAAGTTCAGCCAGACTGAGCGTCGGTCTACAGGCGAGCCGATGCTCGCGCCGAACGAGCGCCATAAGCCGCGTTTTGCTGAGCTCCACGTGGAATAGGCTGGCAAGGTCATCAGGCTCAGTGATGATAGCTATATCGACATCACGCGCTTCAAGTCGCTGCTTAGCAAGCTCCCAGGGCACTAGCGAAAACGTGATTCTCACTGCCGGAAAACGCTTGTTGAATTCGGAGATAATCGGCATTGCCGGACACGGGGCGTTCGCGATCACCGTGAGATGGCCGGCTGAGAGATCACTGTAGGCATTGATCTTCTCCGCGACCAGTTGCTCCAGAACCCGAACGCGATCAGTTAGCGCAAACAATTCCTGAGCCGGTCTTGTAGGCACGAGCCCGGTGCGATGGCGAATAAAAAGTGTCGTCCCCATATGTTGCTCGAGCTTGGCAAGGTGCTGGGTGACGGCCGATTGGGTGACACCGAGGACGGTTGCAGCTTCCGAAACGCTTCTCCGCCTGAAGACCTCTGTAAAGGCCGCAATCTGGTGAGAACTGATTTTCATGCTGTCGAAGCCTGCTCATCCTATTGCGGCGGAGTCGCATTCCCAAGCGGGTCAGGGCCTTTTCGTGCACCGTCCGTTGGCAAACAAAAAGCCGTTGGGCTGCTCAAGCTCGACGTTGGCATCGCCATTGCGCCCCAATTGATCAGGCCCCCTAAAGGTGGACTCAGTGCCACACGAACAGCGACGACCAACTTCCCGAGATGTTGCCTCAGATCGCCGCACAGTCTTCCTATGGTACTTGGGAATGAACATCACATGGTATACGAAATGTCAAACTTCTGCTGCTTCTCCAAGCTGAGCTTGGAGCCTCGCTCGTTATAGGCAAAGAGAAATTCTGCTTAGCAACAACGTCTCTGCGCGAAAGATCGGCGTTTAAATAATAGTGCCGGCCGCAAAACCACCTTGGAACGGATCATCTCGAAAATTGAAGTTGTTGGTCGGATTTTCTCAGCGCGAACGGTGCATGGTCCGAGATACTTAACTGCACGCAGAAGGCGCGCAGGATAAAAGCGGCGGCGGCAAATAATGAGCCGGCTTGGAAGCCCGCTTATTTAATAGAAGCAATACTTCTTCTATTAGCAAGGCTAATATCAAGACATTTACGCGTCAACAACGCTTGCTACGCCTCTTCTTCGAAAGCAGGCGACAAGCCGCTATGCGCTTTCGGCTCGTAAACAGAGAGCGCATCGCTAACGCCCAATGAAATCACGAGTGAAGGAGGTGATCCTCGCTCCGCAAAAGCGGGGGCGGGGGACGTCAGCCGAGTTCGCCACAATTAACAGGAGAGACGAATGAAAATCAGCACCGATCGCATCCTCACCACACATGTCGGCAGTTTGCCACGGCCGCAGCTGTTGGAGGAGATGCTGCTGGCGAAAGAAAAAGGCGGACTTGACGCCGACCGCGATCCGCTGCTGGCGGCCAGCATCAGTTCAGCGGTCGTCGACATCGTCAAGAAGCAGGCGAGTATCGACCTATCGGTTGTCGATGATGGCGAGATGAGCAAATACGCCTACTCGACCTATGCGCGCGAGCGAATGACAGGTTTGACGGGCGTTGATCAGCCGCTTGCTTTGTCCGAACTGGCGGAATTCACGAATTTCGCAAAGCGGGTCACTCTGGATATCAAGACTCCCGCCTGCATGGGGCCTCTCAAGTACCAGGGAGAGGTGGCGGTGGCGACGGATATCGCCAATCTCAAGGCGGCACTCAACACGGTTTCTGTCGAGGAAGCGTTTATGAACGCTTCGTCTCCGGGGATCATGGCACACTACATGCCGAACAAATATTATCCATCGCAGGAAGCCTACCTCTATGCGTTGGGCGATGCGATGAAGCATGAATACGATGCCGTCGCTGCATCAGGCTTGCTCCTGCAGATTGATTGTCCGGATCTGGCTCTCGGCCGCCATTTTCGAGCCAAACCAATGGATGTGGCGGAGTTCCGCAAGGAAATCGCTCTTCACGTCGAAGTGCTCAATCATGCTCTGCGCGACATTCCCGCCGATCGGATGCGCCTGCATCTATGCTGGGGCAATTATGAGTCTCCGCATCACCACGACATCGATCTCCACGAGATCTTCGATATCATCATCAAAGCGCGGCCAATGGCGCTTCTGCTGGAGGCGGCGAATCCACGCCACTCGCATGAATGGAGCCTGTTCAAGGAAACGCGGCTTCCCGATGACAAGATTATTGTGCCCGGCGTTATCGATACCTGCACGAACTACATTGAGCATCCCGAAGTCGTCGCGCAGCGCATCGAGCAATACGCCAATCTGGTCGGCCGCGAGCGCGTGATTGCTGGAACGGACTGCGGTTTCGCGAGCTTTGCGACCTTTCACACCGTCGACCCGGACATTGCCTGGCGCAAACTCGAGTCGCTTGTGCAGGGCGCCGAGATTGCATCCCACCGGCTCTGGAACGCGAACTCAACGCGCTCCGAACAAGCCATTGCCTCGTGAAAGCGCAAAGCCGCTGGCAAGCACCGCACATGAAAATCATCCAGATAACCGACCTTCACCTGGTTCCAGCAGGTGATCGTCTCTTCGACAGCGATCCAGGCGAGCGCTTGGCAGCCTGCTTGGCCGATGTGGCTGAGCATCATGCAGATGCCGAGCTTTGCGTCATCACGGGCGATCTTGCTCATCATGGCGAGCGGAGAGCCTACGCTCGCCTACAGGAGGCGCTCGGGGTCTTGCCGATGCCGGTGCGGCTTCTCATGGGCAACCATGACGATCGCGCCAATTTCCGTAGCGTATTTCCCGAAACTCCGGTCGACGATTTCGGCTTCGTTCAGTCCGTGCTCGACACGGCGGCGGGACGCTTCCTTTTCCTCGATACCAAACGATCAGATAGCCATGCCGGCCTCTACTGTGAACAGCGCCAGGCGTGGTTGCGCGCACGCTTGGAAGAGGCGCACGGCAGGCCAATTTATCTTTTCATGCATCACCCGCCCCTGTCGGTTCACTTCAGGCCTGCGGACGACATCATGCTAGACGATGGCGCAGCGTTCGGACGAATTCTCGACGGGCATTCCATCCGCCATCTATTCTTCGGGCATGTGCATCGCCCGATCACCGGAAGCTGGCAAAACATTCCCTTTTCCACCTTGCGGGGGCTCAATCACCAATTGTGGCTCGATTTTAGTTACGAGCGAGGAATTCCCTGCAGTATGGAGCCTCCGGCCTATGCGATCGCCTTCCTAAACGCCGATGCCGTGGTCATCCACACCCATGATTTTCTCGATACAAGCGCAAAGTATCTGTACGAACCGGACCTACCCGTCGAGCGCCAAGTCGTTCCAATAGCGCGACGATCTCAGCTCTGATTTCGCGGCGGGGTCTTAAGCCCCTCCATCCGTGACCCATGCCCATCCGTCGCTTAACCCCGGCGGAGCGGTTGTTCGTAACCGTTGGAGGTGCAACCTCTTTGCCCGACCGTACCAGACGGAGTTCTTGATGCCGCAGATGTAGATCATCGAACGCGCGGCGCCTCATTTCCAAGTGGCGACGCAGCCTTATTTGCTTGCCTGTTAGACGCACCACTCGGAAGAAAGCGTGGCTCTTCTTTCGAGCAACCGAAGGAGAATTCTCGTGAAATTGTCCCGTCGCACGTTTCTCGGCGCTTCCACCGCGCTCTCCGCTGCATCCATCGCCGGCTCATTTGCCAGCCGTGCTTGGGCCGCAGCTGATACCGTCGCTATCGCCTCGCTGCACGATTTATCGGGGCCTTTTGATATTTACGGCGTGCCGTCGAATCTGTGCATGAAAGTGGCCGTCGAGGAGATCAATGCCGCCGGCGGGCTGCTCGGCAAAAAAGTCGAGCTCAAGGTCTACGACTGCCAGTCCGACATCAACAAATATCCGCAATATGCGCAGAAGGCGGCGCTCAACGACAAGGTCGTGATGGTGCAGGGTGCGCTCAGCGGCGCTGCGCGCGAAGCCACGCGGCCCGTCTTGCGCAAGTACAAGATCCCCTTCATCTACGGCTCCTTCTATGAAGGCGGGCTTTGCGAGAAGAACACATTCTGCGTCAATACGGGCGGCAACCAACAGGTGGTTCCGCTGCTCGAATGGTCGCTCAAGAATCTCGGCAAGAAGCTTTACTATATCGCTTCGGACTACAACGCGCCCCGCAATTTCGGCATCTGGAACCACGTGATGGCCAAGCGCCAAGGTGGCGAGGTCTTGGCCGATGATTACTATCCTCTGGACGTCACGGATTTCACCTCGGCCATCGCAAAAATCCAGGCCGCCAAGCCGGATATCGTCCATTCCTGCCTCGTTGGCGGTCCGGCCATGTCGTTCTATCGGCAATGGGCGGCGGCCGGAATGTTGAACAAGATTCCGATCATCTCGATCGTGTTTGCCGCAGGTAATGAGCACGAGGTTCTTGCTCCAGAGGAAACCGACGGCGTGATCGTCGCCTACAATTACTTCCAGGAACTCGACACGCCGAAGAACAAGGAATTTCTGGCAAGGGTTGAATCCTTCGGCGGTAAGAACCACCCCTATATCAATGGCGAAGTGTTTGGCGGCTACAGCGGCGTCATGCTGTGGGCGGAAGCCGTCAAGCGTGCCGGCAGCTTCGAGCGGGAATCAGTTCTCGCGGCCCTCGAAAGCGGCATCCGGTGGGAAGGACCGGCCGGAGTCATGACCACTGATGGCCCCACCCACAACACGACGCAAGACGTTCACATCATCAAGGTCAAGAACCGCGTCTGGAGCCTGATCGAGAAGAGCGAGCAGATTCCGCCCGATACGTATGGCGGCAAGTGCAACGTCTTCACCAATCCGAAGCAGACCGATTTTCTGATGCCGCAGATCTAAGTGGCCGGTGCTCGCGGCGCCGTCTCGACGGCGCCGCCTCCTTATTCGCCTGTCTCAGTCTTCGCAGACCAGGATAGACTATGGACCAGCTCGCCATATTGTGCTTCGCGGTGGTCAATTCCATTGCGCTTCTCGTCCTCATCACCTTGGGGCTCGCCATCATTTTCGGCATGATGCGGGTGATCAACTTTGCTCATGGCGAGTTCATCATGCTTGGCGGATACGCCACCGTGATCGCCAATCATGCCGGCGTCAATCTTTGGCTCTCCATGCTGGTCGTCGCTCCAATGGTCGTCGGCATTATCGGAGCTGTGGTGGAGCGGCTCATCATTCGTCGGCTCTACGGTCATCTGGTCACGACGATGTTGGCAACCTGGGGGCTCAGCCTGTTCTTGATTGGCGCGGTGACCGCCATCTTCGGCAACACGACGATGGGTGTAAGCGCGCCGCTCGGCAATATTCCGATCGGAGCCTATTCCATCGGTGCTTACCAACTGCTCTTGATCGCAATCACAGCCCTGCTCGTCGTGTGTTCTCTTTTGGTGTTGCACTGGACGAAATACGGATTGATCGCGAGGGCGGCGATGCAAAATTCGGAGATGGCGACCACCCTCGGGATCAATTGTGATCGCGTGTATGCGGCCACTTTCATCATCGGCACAGCAATCAGTGGCCTGGCCGGCGCGTTGCTTGCGCCGATATCCGGCGTCCTTCCTCACATGGGCTCCGCCTATGTTGCACGCGCCTTCGTCACCGTGATCAGCGGCGGCGGCGCCCTGATCACCGGCTTTCTGTCAGCCGCAACGATCCTCGGGCCGGTTGAGGCATTGCTATCCTATTTCGCAACGCCGGTCGTTGGCCAGGCCTCGCTGTTGCTTTTGGCCGTGATCGTCCTGCGCCTGTTTCCGACCGGCGTCTCCAGCTTGTGGACCGGAGGTCGATAACGTCATGCTGCGCCGACTCAAACATGCCTTGTTTCCAGTCGCTCTCGTGCTCTTCGCGGCTTTTGGGCCGTTCATTCTGGAGCCACTCGACCTCGTCAATCTGTCCGCCTTTTCAGCCACGGCGACCGCAGCGCTCGGCCTCGCCTTTGTCTGGGGGACGCTAGGGATACTCAACCTCGGACATTCGGTCTTCTTCGGTCTCGGTGCCTACGCCTACGCAATCGCAGTCTCCAATCTCGGCGACAGCACGCTTGCCGTTTTGATCGGAACGCTGTTGCCGGTCGCATTCTCGCTCATCCTTGGCTACTTTCTATTCTTCAGCCGTCTGGGCGACGTCTATCTCGGCGTCATTACGCTCTGCGTGACACTGATTTTTTATTCCTTCATGACGTCGACTGCAGACCCCTCGTTTCACATCGGTCCGGTGCCTCTCGGCGGCTTCAATGGGATCACGGCAGTACCCTCGCTCAATATGCCAGGTGATCCGCAGGCATTTCTATCCACGGAAGTGACGTTCTCAATCTGTTTGCTGGCGCTTGCAGGGGCTTACATTCTGCTCTCGTTCCTGCGTTCGAGCGATGCCGGACTTATCATGACGGCAATCCGCGAAAGTGAGTTGCGGAGCGAACTCCTTGGCTACGACATTCGCTTCTACAAGCTCGTTGGCTTTGCCGTGAGTGCTGCCATCGCGGGGCTCGGTGGAGCGCTTTACACGGCGGTCATGGGTTTCGTCAGTCCGAATGTTTTCGATCTTCCGCAAGCTTCGCAATTCGTTCTGTGGGTGATCGCCGGCGGACTCGGGACCTTTGTCGGCCCCGTCGCGGCAAGCTTCGGCTTCCAGCTTCTCAGCAGCCAGCTCGGCGCCAATCAGATTTTCAATACGGAGCTCATTTTCGGCGCGACGATCATCTTGTTCGTACTGCTCGCCCCTCAAGGCCTGCTGCCGATGATTCTTAAGTTGTCGAGACCTAGGCTCCAGAACCGTTCTGGCATCATGAGGCGGAAGGAGGAACCGGCATGAACGGCTCGGCCATTCTCACAACGAGAGGCCTTGTTAAGCGGTTCGGCGGTGTTGCCGCAGTTGATGGCGTCGACCTCGTCGTGACCGCCGGCGAAATCCGCTGCCTCATAGGCCCGAACGGCGCTGGCAAGAGCACACTCTTCAAATGCCTCACCCATCAACACCAGCCGACCAGCGGGCACGTCCTGTTCGAGGGCCAGAATCTGCAAGGCCTCGCCACCTATCGCATTGCGCGCCTGGGCATCGCCATCAAAAACCAGATTCCCAGCATCTACCCTAACCTTGACGTCCGGGAAAATATCCGCCTCGCCGCCCTACGGAGAGGACTGCCCAAGCGCGAGCTGGACAGAGTTGTTGGGCTGGCACTGGAGGAGATCGGCTTTGATGACGGGCGCGCAAAGCAGCCGGCTGTGACGCTTTCGCATGCACATCGCCAATGGTGCGAACTCGGCATACTGCTCGCAAGCGATCCCCGTCTCGCGCTCCTCGACGAGCCCACCGCCGGCATGACGCGGGATGAGATGTTGAAGACCGTCGACATCATCAAACGTCTCAACGCCCGTGCCACGGTGATCGTGGTCGAGCACGACCTGGAGTTCATCGCCCGTCTCGCACAAAGGGTCACTGTCTTGCACAGGGGGAAAGTGTTGGTGGAGGACACCATGGACAAGATCGAGGCAAACCAGACTGTGCGAGATATCTATCTCGGCCGCAAGAAAGAGGCCATTCATGCTGAAAGGTGAACGCTTGGTCTCCGGCTACGGCCAAACACAGGTTCTGCGTAGCTTAAGCTTCGATGTCGGCGCTCATGAGATTCTCGGGATCATCGGCATCAATGGCATGGGCAAGACCACCTTGCTCAAGACTGTCATGGGGCTGTTGCCGGTCCAAGGTGGCCGTATCGTACTGGACGGTGTTGCCATCGAAGCTCTGCCTGCCTATCAACGTAGTCGTCTCGGCTTTAGTTACACGCCGCAAGGCGGAGCGGGTTTTCCCGGCCTCACCGTCAAGGAGAACCTCGTGCTCGCGGGCATGATGCCGGGCGCCGGCAAGGCAAAGCCGATCGCCGAAATATTGTCTCTCTTTCCGAGGCTCGAAAAGCTTCTCGCTCGCCCTAGCGGTGCATTGAGTGGAGGCGAACGGCAGTTGCTGGCGCTTGCACGCGCCATGGTTCGCTCGCCGCGGCTTCTTCTGCTCGATGAACCGACGGAGGGCATTCAGCCCTCGGTGACTGACGAAATCGCCGAATGCCTTTCGTCAATTAACCGGCTGGAAAAGACGGCCATGATCATTGCCGATCAGGATCTCAGTTTCGTGGCCTCACTGGTTGCCCGAGCGCTGGTCGTCCAGAAGGGACAGATCGTAGCGGAACGCAATCCGACTGAACTCCACGCCGATAATGTCTTCGCAACGGACTGAGGTCGTGGCGACGTCGGGCACTGCGTCCGGCGATGCTGGAGGTCGCCAGTGTCAATCCGTTCAAGACGAGTGCCCACTTTTCAATTTGCCGAGCTACCACGGCCAAAGCCCTTTCAGTCGAACCGACCGTCCATCCGGCTGCGCAGCATACAAAATTCGGCGGCTCAGTGACGTCGCGAAAGAAATGCTACCATCATGAAGAAAGAGGCTAACGTGTCGTCCGCTGCACGAACCGAGTTTTCGCACCTCGAGGTCCAAGCGACCAAAGAAGTCGAACCCGAGAAGAACTTTCGATTTTACGACAATCGACAAAAATACCTGATGTTCGTGAATACGTGTAGCGAAAAGCGCGTCGTATCGGAACGAATAGCTTTCGAACTCGATCAGATTCGTCCGCGCCCGCCGGCTGTGCGGGTCTTTGATGCGGGCGTTGGCGATGGGACGGTGCTGGCCCGCGTGCTGCGGTCAATGCATCGGCGCTACGAGCATCTGCCATTCTATGTCGTTGGGAAGGAGATCAGCCTTGAAGACATTCGCTTGACGCTCGAGAAACTGCCCGATCGGTTTCACGAGCACCCTTCAACGGTCATCGTCCTGACCAACCTTTACTATCACGAAGCCCCATATCTTTCGGCGAGTTCGGCATCAGCGGCATCCAGGCTCGTCTGGCATGAAGTCGCACTGGGTGGGCGGACTGCCGCCGAATACGAGCGTCAGATCAACGATCTTGAGCCATTCCTAGCTCAACATTGGAAGGCCAGCGTAAGTAAGAAATCCGGAAATCCAATCTATGAGCGCCCGGTCGTTCTGGTGCTGTATCTGCAGAGCTACCGATTCCTGTTGGATCAGGTCATCCCCAAGCAAGGCGCGATCATGGCAGACTACGATCTTGTCATCGCCTCGCAGCCCTATCGGGCACGAGCGTCGGCGGCGTTTAAAGCGCAAAAAGTCGTTGCACCATTGGCGCTTGCGCTCGCTCGGGGAGGTCGGTTGGTCGGCATTCATTCGTGCGGCGACGATCCAGGTCTGGAAATCATTCAGAGCGTGTGGCCTGGGGAACAGCCTTTCGCAAACGATCGACGAGATATATTGCGCGAAACAAAGATCGCAATGGGGAATGAGGCGCGTCAGTACAAGTTCAATGCGCTGACCGATGAACAGTCAAAATTCAAGTACGTGATGTATACGCTGCCCAACGAAATTGACGCGGACGCTACATCCATCGGGACGTCAACACTGTTTGCAGCCTGGAATAACGCGAACTACGTGGCACAGATTGAGGACGAGCGACTGGCCCGGGCGATGACGGACGATCGGTACCTGGCGTGTACCAAGGAGATCTTGCGCAAGCATAATGGACTTTGGTTCTGGGACGAGTCTTACGTGATCTCCCGAAACGACAAGCCATGAAATAATTCCGCCTGGCGACCTGCGGGACCTCTCCGCCCGTTTTTAAACCTCAAGCGAGACCTGGCTGATGACGTCGAGCCTCTGGCCGAAGATTGCCGTACGCTCGTGTTCGGCGAAAAGGAATGATTCATGACCCCGTCAAAGGCCCAGACATGCAGCGAGGGGAAGGCTTGTCAGCAATTCCTAGGTCAGTACTCCATCGAGATCACACCGCGCGATACCCGCGCGGTTGAGATGGCGAGGCGCGTCCTTTCGCCCGGGACAGAGATATACCTTGCGAGTATGTCGGGAGAGTCACGAGAGACGATGATCACAAGTGCCCTAGAGCTCAGGGCGTTGGGCTTCCTTCCGGTGCCTCACGTGGTTGCCCGCAGATACGAAAGCCATAATCAGCTCGAGACGACGCTCGCCCAACTGCAAGAGGCCGGCGTGGATCGAGCATTGTTGCTGGGGGGTGACGTTGCGCGCGTCGTCGGGCCGTTTCCTTCTAGTCGAGCGGTGCTTGAGACGGGCTTATTCGCTCGCTATGGGTTTGAACGTCTTGGTTTCGCCACCTATCCGCAGCCCCATCCACACATCCCAGCCGACGTGCTAGATGATGAGCTCGACCAAAAGGTTTCGTTGACAGTTCGGCAAGGGATGACGCCGTGGGTGGTGAGCCAGTTTTGTTTCGAGCCAAATGCCATAGCGGCCCATATCACACGTTTGCGGGCGCGAGGAATAGCAGACGACGTTCGCGTCGGATTGGCGGGACCTGCCACGCTGAAGAGCGTCATGCGTTTGGCTCTCATATGTGGCGTAACGAACTCAGCTCAAGCACTGCGCTCTCAAGGTCAGCAATTCAGCCGTCTGGTCGTCGGTTATGAGCCACAGGAGCTAATTGATCGCCTCTTGCACCAAATGGAAGCCAAGTCTGAGTTGCGATCGTTACGAGGGCACTTCTTCGGGTTCGGTGGACTTGAGCAGACGGCAACTTGGATCCGAGAATACAGAGGTAAGGCGGCGACGCCGTAGGCGCGACGCTCTTCCATCATCGGCAGCCTTTGATCGACGCCCGGAGCAAGATCACGCCCGACGTTGGTCTTCGCCAGCAGGTCCATCACCAAACTGACGACGGCACGCGTGTCACTGAACTGTCGCGTTCATTGTGATGACGGACTTTCCCGAGCCCGAGGGGCCCTTTCCCGTAAAGCTGACGGCAGACGCATCGCTGCCCCTGTAACCTGCCTTGGCGGTGTAAGTGTAGGTTGACACATTCAGCTTCGTTAGCGCCCCATGTGCGGGCTTTTGCGAGATAGTCGAAGCGACAATCACTCCGTCCATTTTGAGCGGCAATAGACATGTGCCACCGGCCGAAACACTGAAGTAGCCAGTTGAATTCACACCCCAACTCGACTGGACGCCGGTGACCGGACACTCCGAAGCGGCCCGCGCAGAGATCGGCATCAAGCCGAGAACGGCCATGGCGAAAAATGATGGTGCACGAAAATGCATTTCAGCCTCCATGATTTGAAGACTATCTCGCTAGCATCGCCGACCAGATCTTTTGTTGACGTAACTCAACGACGCTTAGCGGGTACTCAAAGGACCGGAAATCCGGTTAAGTCGAGATACGGCGACTTATCGCGGAACGGCGATGCATTTCATCCCTAAGCAGCTTCAGAACGCCGGAAATCGTTGATGCAGCGTCGCCAGATCTCACGGCGATCCGTAAGCTTGGACGCAATGCTAGGCCGCAAGCTATAAGCCATCGCTCAATTATCGTCAGATTGTGTCGGAGCTCGCTCAAAACGAGAGGTTGACGACGTTGCTATTCTTGTGGAAACTAAAGTCGTCATTAGAATCGCTGAACGCTGCTAGACGTGCCGGCGACACTGCACTTTGTCGCGCAACAGTTTTTATTCGAGTTGAGTTTTGAATCAGGAGCGAGCCGATGTTTGTTCGCATCACGACAGATCAAACGCCTCGCCCAAATTCGCTCAAACACTTCCGCTTGGCGAGCTGCTCAAACCCGATCGTCAATCTAAGCGAATTCACCTACAAAAAAGGGAAAGAAATCTACGGTGAAAAGGAGCCTGCCGAGTACGTCTATCTCGTAACACGAGGTGCGGTGCGCAGTTACAAGCTCCTCTCCGACGGTCGGCGCCAGATCGGTGCATTTCATTTGGTTGGTGATATTTTTGGGCTCGAGAACGGTGGAACGCACCGATTTACAACTGAAGCCGTTGTTGAGACCACTGTTCGCCTGATGAAACGGCAAAGCCTCGAGCTGGTGGCCGAGAAAGATAGCATCGTGTCGCGCGACCTACTTGGTCTGACGACTAGCAACCTACAGCACGCGGAAAACCACATGCTGCTACTAGGACGCAAGACGTCACTTGAGAAGGTTGCTGCCTTTTTACTAGAAATGGACGAGCGTCTGACCGCCGCCGGCATAATCTCGCTGCCGATGTCCCGCCGCGATATCGCTGACTACCTTGGTTTGACGCTCGAAACGGTGTCGCGCGCGGTGTCTCAACTGCACAGGGCGGGCCTTCTCGAGTTCATCGGCAATACTCAACGCGAAATCGCGATCCTGGACCGAGGATTGCTTGCGCGCATCGACTTACACAACTAGCTGCAATTGGAGATTGGCATCGTGGCAGGAGAATCTGCATTTGCGCGTCCAGCGCGGACTCCAATTGCGACAGTTGATCGCCGAGCGTGAGCCCAAGCGACACTGAGGATTATCAGCTGCTTGCGCGATTTCGTCGTCAACTGATTCCACGCGCGGTGTTTTTCACTGCGAGCAAGGATCAATGCGCCTGCTGAGAAAATACAAAGGTCTGGTTATCTTCGTCCTGTCAAAAAGAGTTTGTCTTGGACTCGCGCATTCGAAGATTGTCTGAGAGGATTTAGTCATTGGAGAACGATTTCGGCTAGTAACTGTCGCGCTGCTCTCCGGGGAATACATTTACTGATCGCCATGAGTTTTTGCTGATTTACAACTCCGGTGTCCTGAACTTCGCTTAAGGCGCGAGACTGCTGTTTGCGGCGCTGACCTTCGTCAGCCTGGTGGCGCGTGGAGCACGTTTGCGTTCGCGCCTGCTGGCCAAACTGGTCGCGGCCACCGCTTGACCAGATGCCATGTTGCTTGAGCTCGGAGGAGGATCACATATGGTAACGACGCGCGAAGTGTTTGTCGATGACGCCCCAACGGTGACCCACATGGTTGCTGCCCTAGCCGCCGAACTTGGGGCCGGCCAGGCACAAGCCGGACCAGATACCCAGCTTGTAGCCGAGCTCCTTGCCATGGAAGAGCGCATCTATGGGTTTCTAGCTTTCGCCGAGAACCGCCCGGTCGGCGTCATCATGTTGTCGGAAAGCGCGGCGCTTTTCGCGCGCGGAAGGTACGGCACTATCACCGAACTCTACGTGGTGCCGGACCAGCGATCGTCAGGGGTCGCGATGCGTCTCATTGAGGCTGCCGTAGTCCTAGGGACGGTAAAGGGCTGGGGCCAGCTTGAATTGGCGGCGCCCAGGCAGCCGATGTGGAGCCGCAACTCCAGCTTGGCATTGTACTTCAAGGCTGGCTTTGCAGAGATCGGCCCACGCCTGAAGTTGCCGCTGCAATGCCTTGCTAGCCCGCGTCCGCAAGGTATTGCTAAGGGACGATCGCGATTAGATCCTCGGCGGCAACAGCGCGCACTGTTCCGCTCTAGCCCTGATTCAACGGCAGTAAGACTTGCATTTGAAGCTGCGGGGCAGTCTCTCAAAGGAGCGGAGCCTCGTCCATGTCGCGGGCGATGAGCTGATCAAGGCCGAGGCCGAACGTCTCGCTGAAGCGCGCGGCCCGCCACTCGAGGAACGTAAACGGCATTTGAAGCCGGGGCACACCTATCGACGGGCGGATTTGGCCCGTGGGTCGAGGTCTGTCGACCACCAGGCGATTGGTTCTAGAGCTGCACACTCAGGAAGCTTTCGGGCGGGCCGCGTTCGGCCTGGCACCCGCGTCGGACGACGATGTCGTGGAGGCCTTCCTTAAGGACGAGAACGATACAGGTCTATCACCAGCCATAACTACGCGCGTGCTTGCTTTTTGCTTTGACTTGGCTCGCGCGAAATGTCGGCCCACAAGCGACACCGTGTTGAATCCCCAATATTCCTTGCGCCGTCCACGACGATCATGGCAATGATTGAGCTTTCCACCTCCATAAATTTCTCCGTATTGTCAAACGGTTACCAAGATCGGCTCGATACAATTCATCTGAAGTATATTGGCAATTTGCAAGGTTTTGTACCATATTGCCAAGTATGGAAACGGCATCCGTACGGCAGGAGGATCGCGCGGCCTCGCTTCTTCAGAAGCGCGGCATGATGCGCCTATCCGAATTCATTAAAGAAGGCATCACTGCAACCACGATCTCGCGGATGGAGCAAAAGGGCCTCCTCAATCAGCTGAGCCGCGGCCTCTACCAGCTTCCCGATGCTCCGCTTGATGTCCATCATGCGCTGGCGGTGGCCGCCAAGCTCGTGCCGAACGGGATCATTTGCTACGATTCCGCTCTCGCCTTTTACGAACTCACGGACCGTATTTCTCAGTATGTATGGGTTGCGATCGGTCCGCGCGAATGGCGGCCGAGGATCGAGCGTCCCAGAATTGAGATTATCCGCTTTGGACCCAAGGTGTTCGACAATGGCATCGAACACCACACGATCGAGAATGTCCCCGTCCGCATCTATTCACCGGCAAAGACCATTGTCGATCTCTTCAGGAGCGCCCGATTCCAGCATGTGGCTTACGAGACCGCCGGCGGGTTCGTGCAGGCAACACAGGCCATGAAGGAAGCCCTGCGACTGCGCAAAACCACGCCTGCAGAGATTGCACGGTTTGCCGTCAAAGCCAGTGTCTGGGAAAAAATCATTCAGCCTCGCCTGGAGGCCCTGACAGTGGATGCGTAAGCCGCTGCAAAATGTCGGCGCGTCCGTCCGCGCGCGCCTTCTCAACCTTTCGAAGCAACGCAACGAGCCTCTTGAACTGCTGTTCACGCACTACACGCTTGGACGGCTTCTCTATCGGCTCAGCGTCAGCAAAGAGCGCGACCGGTTCGTCCTCAAGGCGCCATGCTCATGCGGCATTGGCTGGCCGATCCTCATCGTCCCACGCAAGTCACCCCGCGATCCAATGCTTGATTTCCGCGATCGGCACACCCAATAAAGTGGCCTATCCAGCCGTCGGCACTGCCGCTTTGATCGACAAGGTTTCAGGCGCTCACCGCAGGATTCACCTTGGTACATTGGCCTTGCGAAGCATCAGCGTGCTTGCAAATTGCGCCGCTCGAAAGCGTAGACGGGATTAATACCGCAATAGGCGTCTGTCCCTGATGCGCTGGCCATGCACTGGCTATAGCTCGAGAACTGACAATTGCCCGGGTATCCCCAGATACGCCCTTGCAAGCAATAAACGTCTAGTCGAGCCCTGGGTATGTCTCCCGAACGATCTCGCGGAGCGGCGATCGAACTTGCTCCAGGGGCAACCAAGACGGAGACTACAAGCATAACCCCAAACAAGAGATAGCGCATGAGACCCTCCTGTCTGACCTAATTTCCTCTAAGCTAATGGATCCGTCTGGCGTTTTCTTGATCTTAGTCAATCGGGAGTTAGCCATTGTTGCCGGGCCGGCCAACCTTAAGCCGCGAGGCGCGAACGCTACGTTGACCTCAAATGAAGGCAAAGGCGAGCAGGCTCGAGCAGAGCAGCGCAAGGCCGGTCGCGGTCAGCGCCAGTAGGCTACCGGAAACAAGGTCATGGCTCTTCATCATACAGCCCTCCCCAGCAAGGTGGAAAGTGTCCGGTCGACTGCCTGAAACGTCAATGATTATTCGAATTCGACGCAATGATCCTGCTGTTTCCGAACGAAAGCGCAGTTTTCCGGCACGATCTGCGGACCCTTTGCCGTCTTGCGGCGCGCAAAGTAGAACGATAACTTGCAGGAGTTGCTCAATGAGACGCCAAGTCCTTTTCGCCATTATTATTTAGCCGCAATCAGCTCATGATGTTATGAGCTTCACAAGCGCAATACAGCTTCTGGAATAGTTTCCTCGAATGCGTGGTCTCCTTCTTCTCATTGTGGCATTTGCAATTATGTTGGTTGTAAAGGGGCGTCACCAAGATGCTTTCGTACCGCGCGCGACCGAGTCCATGCCAGCGGTCGACGTGCCATAGTCGGTATATGCCTCATCCTCAGCAGATGCGCGGTAGTTGCTCGCCCGATAGCCAGTCGACGATGCAGCCGCCGCCAAAGCTCGTCATCATCTGCACGAAACGACGAACATCTGCGATTGCCTCGCCGATGTCGGCGGCATCGCAGCCGAGCGGATGGGCGCGCATGGCAGCGAGGACGGCATTGGCGACATCGGGCGACACGATCACAACCAGCTTGCCTTCATTTGCGACATGAAGCGGATCGAGCCCCAAGAGCTCGCAGGCTGCCGCCACGCCCGGTCTCACCGGGATTGCCTCTTCCTGTAAGCGGAAGCCGAGGTCGGATTGCTGGGCAATCTCGTTCAGGGTCGCGGCTAGCCCGCCGCGCGTGGGGTCACGCATCAGGCGGATGCCATGGCCTCCGGCCTCAACCATCTTCTCGACGAGGTCGTGCAGCGGCGCCGAATCGGACATGATCTCGGTTTCGAAAGCGAGGTTCTGCCGCTTGGACATGATGGCGATGCCATGATCGCCGAGCGTGCCCGAGATCAGAACGCGGTCTCCGACGCACGCGTTGTCCGCGGCGAAATTGAGCCCGTCAGGCACCACACCGACGCCGGCTGTCGAGATGAACAGGCCGTCGGCCTTACCGCGCTCAACCACCTTGGTGTCGCCCGTGATGATGTGGACGCCTGCCGAACGCGCTGCTTCCCCCATGGACTCGGCGATTCTCTTGAGGTCGCAGAAGGGAAACCCCTCCTCGATGATGAAGCTCGCCGACAGGTAAAGCGGCCGCGCCCCGGCCATTGCGATGTCATTGACCGTGCCGTGCACGGCCAGCGAACCAATATTACCGCCCGGGAAGAACAGTGGCGAGACGACGTAGCCATCGGTTGTCATCACCATGCGCCCGGCGTCGACGTCGAAGGCGGATTGATCATTGCCGCGCGCCAGCCATTCATTGCCGAAGGCCTCGTGGAACAGCCCCGAAATCAGCTGCGCCATCGCACGGCCGCCGGAGCCGTGAGACAGGTCGATGCAGCCATTCCTGAAGTCGAGCTTGCGTTGATAGCCTCTCATGAGGCTCGCCTCTGCTGATGATCGCGGAAGCGGCCATAGGTCCAATGCGCGGCGCAGGCGCCTTCGGAGGAGACCATGCAGGACCCCACCGGCATTTCTGGCGTGCAGACCGTCCCAAAAAGCTTGCAATCTACCGGCTTCTTTAGCCCACGCAGGATCGCGCCACACTCACAGGTCCGATTGTCCGCGACGCTTAGCTCGCGCATGTCGAAGCGCAGCTCTGCGTCGTACTTGGCGTAAGCGCGCTTCAGTTTCAGCCCGCTGTAGGGAACTTGACCGAGCCCGCGCCATTCGAACCGCTCTCGCAGCTCGAAAACCTCGGAAATCTCGTCCTTGGCGCGCGGATTGCCATCGCGGGTCACCGCGCGGCGATACTGGTTTTCCACCTCGTGGCGATGCTCGTTGACTTGCCGAACCAGCATAAGGATAGCCTGCATCATGTCGAGCGGTTCGAAACCGGCGATCACGACCGGCTTGACGAACTCCTCTGCGAAAAACTCGTAAGGCGCCGTACCTATGATGGTCGAGACATGGCCCGGCCCGACGACACCGTCGATCTCGACATGGCCGATATTGCGGGTGTCGGGGCTCTCCAGAATGTTGTGCATCGCTGGCGGCGTCAGCACGTGGTTGCAGAACACGCTGAAGTTCGAAAGCTGCTCTTTTTCGGCCAGACGTATCATGACGGCCGTCGGCGGCGCTGTGGTCTCAAAGCCGATGGCGAAGAACACGACCTCGCGGCTGGGGTTCTTCTCTGCGATCCGGATCGCATCGATGGTGGAATAGACCATTCGGATATCGGCGCCGCGGGCCTTTGCCTTTAGCAGCGAAGCACCTGGTGAAGCCGGCACACGCATCAGATCGCCATACACGCACAGGATAATTTCGGGCCGCTCGGCGAGCCGGATCGCCATATCGATTCGCCCGGCCGGCAGCACACAGACCGGGCAGCCTGGGCCGTGGATCATCCGCACGTTGCTCGGGAGGATGTCCTCAAGGCCATAGCGCGAGATCGCGTGTGTATGGCCGCCGCAGAATTCCATGAAGCGATAGGATCTTTCCGGATCGGCCGCGGCGTGGATCGTCTTCGCCAGCCCCAGCGCGATCTCCTTATCGCGAAATTCGTCGGCATATTTCATGGCACAGCCCCTTGTCCCTCGGCGCTGAGCTCGCGCAGCAATTCAAGCGTCCGCTGCGCTTCCTCCCGATCGATCTTGGTCAGGGCATAGCCGACATGAATGATCACGTAATCACCGACGACAAGATCTTCGATCAGGGCGACCGAGATCTCCTTGCTGACGCCGCCGATGGAGACGACGGCCATGTCGTCGGCGAGAAGCTTTGTCACCTCGGCAGGTATGGCGAGACACATCAGGTGTTTCCTTCCAGCTGACGTTCAGCCATATGCAGAGCGGCGATCCAGGCTTGCCCGAGACTCAGCCCGCCATCATTGGGCGGTACCTGGCGCGCCAGCAATGGCTTGAGGCCCATGGCGAGGCAGCCGCGCTCGATCTCGGCGCTAAGGATCGTGTTGAGTAGGCAGCCGCCGCTCAAGGCGACGGTGGTGAGGCCGGTCCCCCGCGCCGCGCGCGCAATCCAGTCGACGCAGGCTGCAGCAAACGTGCCATGGAAGAGCTCGGCTCCTTCGGTTGGATCGAGTGCATCGACCGCCAGCCGTTCGAGCAACGGGAAGAGAAAGAGCACGCCGTTCTCGATCACCCAGCCGTCTTGCGCGGCGCGGGGCTGCCGAGCACGCCCTTCCAGTTTCATCGCAGCTTCGCCCTCATAGCTCTGGACAGAGGGGAGACCGAGCAATCCTGCCGCCGCATCGAACAGCCGTCCCGCACTGGTTGTCACGGGCACGTCGGGCTGGTCCAGCAACGCAGAGAGGCGCGCCGCCTGCGGCCGGCTCGCAAAGCGGCGCGGGATCGCATCGCCACGCCCCAGGGCATGCAACACGCTCGCCGCCATCCGCCACGGCTCACGCGCGGCACGGTCGCCACCCGGCATCTTCAGCGGCGCCAGATGTCCGAGCCGCCGGAAGCAAGCCCCCTCGCAGTGCAGGAGCTCGCCGCCCCAATTGCCGCCGTCGCTGCCATAGCCGAAACCGTCCAGCACGAGCGCCAGCGTCGGTCCTTCGATACCGTGCTCCGCCATGACGGACGCGGCATGGGCATGATGATGCTGGACCGCGATCAATCGGCGTCCGGTGGCTTCGGCGAAACGTGTCGATGGCATGTCGGGATGCAGGTCATGCGCAACCGTGATCGGCGCGACATCCAGCGTCGAAAGCAAGTGATCCACCGTTTCCTCGAAGAAGCGAATGCTTTCCGCTGTATCGAGATCACCGATGTGCTGGGACACGAAGGCCTCGTTGCCACGCGTAACCGTGACGGTCGACTTCAACGCGCCGCCAACCGCAAGTATGGGCGGCACAGACCATGCAAGCCGGATTGGCTCGGGAATATAGCCCCGGGCCCGGCGGATGAACTGCATCGTCCGTCCCGCCACGATAGCCGCAACAGAATCGTCGGCGCGCGTGACGATATCGCGGTCGTGGGTGACGATCAGGTCCGCGATATCGGCGAGGCGTCGCCGGGCTTCGTCGTTATCGATCACAAGCGGCTCGCCGCCGGGATTGGCGCTGGTTGCGACGATCACCCAACCTTCGCCGTGCCGCGGATGCGCGCAATCCAGGGCCTGGAACAACAAATGATGCAGCGGCACCACGGGCAGCATGACGCCGATCCGCGTTAGCTCCGGTGCGATCACGGGTACAAGCCGGTGGCGTGAAGCTATCAGCACGATCGGCCGCGGTGATGATTCCAGCAAGGCCAGCTCGGCGGTGCCGGCATCGGCAATTTCCGAAACCCTGTCCACGGAGCCGACCATGACAGCGAACGGCTTCTGGTCGCGCTGCTTGCGTTGCCGCAGGCGCTTCACGACAATGTCGGCTCGGGCGTCGCAGACGAGCTGATAGCCGCCGAGCCCCTTGATCGCGACGATCTTGCCTGCGGCAATGGCGGCCGCGATCTCGGCAACGTCATGACTGAGCTTCGGGCCGCATTGCGGACAGGCAATCGCCTCGGCGTGGAAGCGCCGACTTCTGGGATCGGCATAGTCTCGCGTGCACGCAGCACACTTTGCAAAGTGCTTCATCGCTGTTGCGGCGCGATCATAGGGTAGCCGCTCGGCGATGGTGTAGCGCGGCCCACAATGGGTGCAGTTGATGAAGGGATAGAGGTGGAACCGGCTGTTCGGATCGAACAGCTCGATCAGGCATTCCGAACAGGTTGCGGCGTCGGCGACGATGCGCGTCGATACCTTGCCCTGCTCGCTGACGCGGATGCAGAATTCCTCGCTCGCCACCGGGCCGATCGGCTGCACCGAAATCGCGTCGATTCGTGCCAGCGGTGGCCTCTCCAGCGGGAGTGCGGTGACGAAATCGGATATGCGCTCGCCCTCGACTTCGATCACCACACCATGCGGATCGTTGGCCACGAAGCCACTAAGGCGGTAGCGCGTGGCGAGGCCATAGACATAAGGGCGAAAGCCGACGCCCTGCACGGCGCCGCGCACATGCAGGCGCAGCCGCTGTCCATTCCGAGCCATGGCCTCGCCGCGCATGGTCATCCCGCCACGAGCTCGGCTGGCTTCGTCTTTGCAGCCCGCTTGCGGATCCAGGCATAGAATTCCGCAAACCCTTCACCGGTGCGCGCCGACACCGTCAGCACCTCGATCCCCGGATTGACGCGCCGCGCGTATTCGACGGTTTTGGCCAGATCGAAATCAAGCGCCGGCGCAAGATCGATCTTGTTGATCAGCATCAACGATGAGGCGGCGAACATGTCCGGATATTTAAGCGGCTTGTCCTCGCCCTCGGTGGTCGAGAATACCACGATCTTGCAGGCCTCCCCAAGATCGAATGCCGCGGGACAGACGAGATTTCCGACATTTTCGATGAAGAGAATGCCGCCGTTGAGCCAAGGCAGCCGGTCGTAAGCCTCGCCGACCATAGCAGCGTCGAGATGACAGCCCTTGCCGGTGTTGACTTGGATCGCCGGCACCCCGGTCGCGCGGATACGCTCTGCATCGTTGCAGGTCTGCTGGTCGCCCTCGATCACGCCGATTGGAAAACTATCCTTCAACTCGGACACGGCACGGACCAGCAGCGTCGTCTTGCCGGCGCCCGGACTCGACACGAAGTTGAAGGTGAGCACATCGTCGGCGTGGAAGCGGGCGCGGTTGTCGGCGGCGAGCCGGCTGTTTTTGCCGAGAATATCGCGCTCGACCTGGATGATGCGGTCGCTGCTTATGCCGGCAATCTGCCGGCCGACCGGATTGGCGCCGCAATCGACCAGCTCGGCGGCGCCATGCTCGTGATGAGGGGCCCCGCCATGGTGATGGTGATCGTGGTCATGCCCATGGTGATCATGGTGATGATACCCGCCATGATCATGGTGATTATCATGCGCATGCGAGATCACAAAATTGCTGTCACTGCAGCCGCAACCCGTACACATCAGTCGACCTCCAGTTCCTTGACGCGCATTTCTTCCCCGCCGGTGACCTGCAATTGATAGCTGCCGCAGGACGGGCACGGCTCGTAACGCTGCGTGATCTCCACGCTCTTCGAACAGCTCAAGCACCAGGCGGTCCCCGGCGTCGCGATGATCTCGAGTCGTGCGTCGTGCGCGATGGTCCGCGCGGCGACGGCCTCGAAGCAGAATTTCATCGCCTCCGGCGCGACATGGCCAAGCACGCCGATCTCCAGGCACACCACCCTCACCTTCGAGAAAGCGCGTTTGCGCGCCTCTTCCTCCACGATCCCGATGATGCCCTCGCAAAGCGCCATCTCATGCATGGCCGACCTCGCGGAAGCCGAGCCTGAAAGGGACGCAGGGATCGAACGAGCCGACGAGGGTGCGAGCTACGGCCTGCCCCTGCCGCCCCCCTGCCAACATCGAACCCTTGAGGCTGCGGACCAGCGGTCCGCGCGCATGGAAATTCCACTCGGTCGGCGCCAGGAACTCGAAGCGAATGATGCAATCGTCGTCATCGAGCTCGATGGCATGATGGAGCCGGCCGCGCGCGCATTCGACGGCGGCCGCGCCCTTCCCCGTGTCAAGGCGATAGCTCTCGATGACGCCATCTTCCAGGGCCTCCTCGCCGCCTTCAAGCCAGGCGCAAAGCCGTGCCATCTCGGCGATCCGCGCCTTGAGGCGCTCGGCGGGGCCGGCGGCCACCGGCAGGATCGGCTCACGCCTGATCCTGCGCGCCCAGACGCCGGTTTCCGGAATGCTGCCGCGAAGGTCGGGCGCATCGGAAAAGGCCGAGCCCTCAGCTAGCATCCGCATGACGACGGCAAGATCGTCCGCCGGCGAGAGGATCGATTGTTCGGTCACCGGCGGCGCCAGCGCGTCCCCATGGAAGCTCGCAAGATGCCTCGCCAGCGGGCTGCCGGATGCCGGCGTCATCTCCACGCCCGAGATGCCCAACGCGCCGAGTCCTGCCCTGATCCGCGACACGGCCTCGCTGCGTGACTCCCTCTCCCTACCGAGCACGCCCGCGGCCACCATCATGGTGCGAACCGTGGCGGCGCTGCTGCCATCCGGCGTGAGCTGACGAACGAACAGGCCGCGCAACAGCTCAGTCAGGCGCTCTACAACCACAGCGGTGACACGCCGCCGCAGCGTCTCGGCAGAGGGCTTTTCCCCGCGCGCAGCCTCGACCGCCGACAGAAATGCCACCTGATGGGCTGCTGAGCATAGCGAAAACAGCCGCGGCAGCACGGGTAGCAACGAGGCAACCGGCTTTCCCGCAAACAAACGCGTCAAAGACGGCCGGCTGCGCGGCAGGATCGCGACATCAGCGATGGCGCGGCCGGCGAGCCAAACCGTGATGTCGATCTCGTTACGGAAGGCGAGACTCATGCGCGCCGCGCCGTCAGGACGCCGCACAGGAAGTTACGCCGATCGATCGCGCCTGTTGCGGACTCGCGGCACTGGGCGGCCTCCTTGCTGGCGGTCGGCAGCATCAATGCCGCGAGCGCGGCCTCCGCCGGCGCCTGCGCCGAGGCCATCTCGGCGAAGTCGAACATCGGCGAGAACAACGAGCAGTTCGCGATGCAGCCGAGCGGCTCGACCTTGCTGAGCGCGAACTCGACATCCCCCGCGGGGAGGCTGAGCCGCAGCCGGCGCCCGGACGCCTCCCGCGCGAGGTCGCCCGCCGGCATCACCACGTTCATGAACCAGGGCGCCACCATGACGCCGACGACGGTGCCGTTGAAAAGGCTGAAGCCGACCGCCGCAACAGCGGGTGCATCGTTGTAGGGCGGCATGTCGCGCATTGCGCAATCGTCGATCTCGCGATAGGCGCAAGCCAGCCGCTCGCCCCACGCCGCAGCGTCGGCCTCGCTGAGTTGGATTCGCCTCGCCCATCCGGACTCAATCGCCATAAACTTGGATTTTGGCGCGGCGCAATTTGGACAGCGCCAGTCTGCCGGCAACGCCGCAAACGACGTGCCGGGCGTGACCTGCGCCACCTCGTCGCCGTGGGCAGGATCGTAGACCGTCCAGCAGATGCCGCATTTCAGCCGTGTGAACTCAGTGACATCCTGGCGCACGCCGAAATTCTCGAAACCGCTCATTTGAAATAGGCCTCGATGATCTCCTGCAACCGCTCGGCCGAGTCCTCGAAATCCTCGTCGGCGGCAATCGCGACCTTCGGCACGCCGCCGATCTCGAGCGTGTCGAGGATGATGCTGTCCATCGCATTGAAGAACTGGACGGACCAGACATTGCGGATTCCCGTCGCAAACACGCGACAGGTGCCGTAGCTGCGCGAGACGAGTTGGCTCGCCCCGTTCCGGATCGTCTCCTGGAGGAAAGTCATGTCGACCGGGTTCATCGGCAGCAGCGTGAAATTGATGATCTGCGAGCGGAGCCCGGGGCGCCAAGCAAGCGCACGCTCGCGGATCTCCGCGAGTACCGGCAGGACGTTCATGGCGCCTACCGGTACCTGCCCGATCTCGAAATCGACTGTCGTGAAATCGGCGGCCGCGCGCTTCACGATCTCTGGAATCGCCCCGACCTCGAGATACTCGGATGCCTCATCCGTCCCGAGCCGTACGCGCCAGATCCCGGCCAGCACCGATTCCTGGATTTGCGCGAGCGATCCATTCGGCAGGGCGATGAGGCCGGACACTTCGCCTTCGCCGAGTACGTCGGCAATCAGCTTGCGTTCGAGATCGTCGAGATGGCCAAGCCTGAACAATCGCGTCGGTCCGGCGACCTTTTGGCTGGCGATAGTGATAACGAGCTTCGACAATAGCTCGACCGCCTTCGGGCAGTTCCTGGCCAGCTCCGCACTGTCGAGCGAGGCAAGCTTAGCCAAGGCGCCCGTTGCGGTCAGGATGCCGCCAACCGCGCCAAAGCTCTGCTCACCGTAGATTGGTTGCTTTGCTTCAGCCTCTGAAAAGAAGCTCGCCTTCATAGGCCGACCTCGTGCGATTTATAGTACGAGACAGCGGCTCCTACGACTGCGGCCGCCCCTCGGTGCAATCGGTCGGTCGGCTTGAAGAGGCGGTCGACATAGGTTGACCAAGCCTTGATTTTTTTCGCGATCCGCCCGAGTCTTTGCACCTTGGCGACCATAATGACCATCGGCTGTACTCGCATTGAAGAGCGAGTGAGGTCACTCTCGGCCCTGCGTGCGATCACCGTGCCACGCAGACGCCCAAGAAACCCATTGATGAACTCGGGCGGAATGACGACAGCGTCGGTCGCCTTAGCAAGTCTTTCGGGAACGGCCGCCGACAACAACACAGTCACCGCTGCTGCCTCAGCGGACGCAGCTGGGGAGCGATCAAGGCAAGTGAAATCGACCCCGGACGGGCCGCGTCGAAGAAAAGGCGTTTCTGCATAAGCCCTCCGGCTCTGACCTCAGATCATTTTCCTATGCATGCGACGCCGCGTTTTCAGATGAAAACTCCGCTGTCATGACCGGATCGTAGTCATCTCTTTGGACCGGAACCTCGTCTTCCAGCTTGGCGACACTTTCCCAGAACCCGGTACTTGTCCTATCTATCCTTTTGGAGTGACGAAGGTGGCCATCTGCAAGGTCGAGCTGGAGATGCTCGGGCAATATCGGCTCGCGGTCGATCAGGTCGGAGAAGAAGTGATCGCAAGCTTCGCCATTGAGCGCGGCGCCGATGCCATCAATCGCATCGGCAATCAGCCGCGCTTCATGATCCTCTAGACATCGAACCGCGGTATCGACATGGACCAGCACCTTGGCATGGATAGTCGGACTGGAGAGCAAGAGCACTGAGACACGCCGCCGTACGCCGCGAAACTCGCAAAGCGCCGAGATACCGTCAGTTTCAATAATCGTCATCGGCAAACCAAGACACATCTGCGATGTCTCCGACCGCTCGCTGACCGTTCAGGTCCGCGCTCTCATCTCGTAATGCAGGTGATCGATGCCGTTGGCGAGCAACCACTCCGATTCCCGCAATGGTGCATTGCGTGCCGTTACTTTCACACCCCACTCAGCCAGGATTGATTTAGCAAGTTCAATCGCAGGATCGATCTGATCGCGCACCGGCTGTGTCAGGGGCCCACCCCAGTCCTCGAGGTCGAGTGGCTGACAACCGATCAGGACGAGATTTTTTGGGCAATGCCCGAGCAAATCAGTTGCACTGATAACTTCCTGAAAACCGGTATGATGCAGGCTCATCTTCCTAATGCCGGTGAAGCGCGGCACGTCCTCGTCGCGCACGACCTTCAACTGTCCAGGCTCCAGGCCATAATCGACCGCGTCGAATACGATCAGGCGGTCAGATTCCCGAAGATAGTTCACAAGCTGAAGCCCCTGCGTCCCCCCGTCTAGGACGGTGACTATATCTGGCACCGCGTATCGGCGATGGAATTCTTCCACCGCTCGCACCCCAAACCCTTCGTCTGCCCAAAGAATGTTGCCGATGCCGAGCACCAGGACGCGCCTTGGCTGTAAACATGCCGGCATCGGCTTGCTTGTCGAGCCGCGCCCCTGACGTAAACCCGAGATCATCGAGGAGATGATGCTCTGGCGCGAGATGATATCTTCGCGAATGACGGCATAGATGTGGAGCATCAAGAATATGATCAGCAACCACATGCCCAGATGGTGCCGAGTGCGCACGTCCTGGCTATTCGCCCAGATCGCAAGCACCCAGCCGAACAGCTTATGTTGCCAGCTATCGTTCCCGATGCCTTCCGAATAGAGTGCAAACCCCGTGACAATCATGAAGGCTGTGCCCAACGTGAAGCACGTGAACATCGCGATCTGCGCCAACGGATTATGGCCGAGATACATCTTCGGCTTGCTCTCAAAGAAGGTGTACCAGCGGATCTCGTGCAAGACGTCCTTCCAGAACTGCCTACGATGCACCGGAATGTAGAATATCTGGCGTGAGTGGTAGTTGCCGGCAAAGGCCCACAGGATGCGAGTGAGAAAGAACACCGCGAGCACATGCCCTGCCGCGAAATGGGCGAAGCGGATCCAGCCCATCACGAGGTTTTCGGAGGTCTCGCCCGCGAACGACGGCAGCGGCGTTCCGATCAGATAGCCCGTAACCACCAACACGAGAATCGAAAGCGCATTCACCCAGTGGCAGATGCGCACCGGCGCTTCGTAAATATACAGGGGACGGGCGACGGCATGCTCGCCTGCGTCATCGGTCGCGTGCTCAGCAAGGTCCGGCTCGGTTTCCGCCGGTGTCGCAACTGCACTCATCAGCGTTCCCTCCTCCTCACCTGACCTTGACCGTCGCCATCTCCTGGCCGTCTGGTGACATCACGTGTGTCGAACAGGCCAGGCACGGATCGAATGAGTGAATGGTGCGCAGGATTTCCAGCGGCTGCTGCAAATCCGCCATGGGCGTATCCATCAACGAGGCTTCAAAGGCGCCGATATTGCCCTTGGGATCCCGCGGCGAGCCGTTCCAGGTCGTCGGCACCACGCATTGGTAGTTGTCGATCTTGGTTTCCTTGATCTTGATCCAGTGCGCGAGCGCGCCGCGCGGGGCTTCGGTGAAGCCGTAGCCTTTAGCTTCCTGCGGCCAGCTATGCGGCCTCCATTTGTCGATATTTGCGGTCGAGGAGTCACCGGCTTTGATGCGCGCAACTAGCTTGTCCTGGAAGTAGCGCATCTGGTGCGCCGCCCATTCACATTCCAGCGCCCGCGCCGCGGTACGGCCGAGTGTGGAGAACAGCGCGATGAGGGGCAGGCCGAGCGTCTTGAGCAGCTTTTCTGTCGGCTCCTTGAACTCGGGCTTGTTCTGCGCATAGCCGATGATGTAACGGGCGAGCGGCCCAACCTCGACGGCATTGCCCCGCCAGCGCGGCGCCTTGATCCAGGAATACTTCCCCCCCTCGTCGAGCTCCTTGATGTCGGTCTTGGTGCCCTTAGCATTAAGACCGAGCACATAGCTTGGCTCGGTGACGCCTTCCCACGGATGCAGGCCCTTGAATTCATCGACATATTTGTACCAGGAGTGTGTGACGAACTCCTGGATCTGCTCGGGATCCGCATGATCAATCGGCAGCACTTCATTGAGATTTCCGCTAATGATCACGCCGCGCGGCAGCTTCAGATTCCTGGCCGAATAGTCATTAGCTGTCTCTGGGATGTCGCCATAGGCCATCACGCTCTTGCCCGAAAGGCCGCCGCCATAGAGCCAGTCCTTGTAGAAGGAGCCAATGGTGACGATGTCGGGCAAATAGACCTTTTCGGTGAACTCGATGCAGCGGTTGATGATGGAGGAGACGAGGTTGAGTCGTTCCATGTTGATGGCACCGACCGCGCCGATGCCATCGACGTTGATTGCGCAGGGCACGCCGCCGACTAGCCAGTTCGGGTGGGGGTTCTTGCCGCCATAAATGGCGTGGATCTTGACGATATCCTTCTGGAAATCGAGCGCTTCCAAATAATGCGCGACCACCATCAGGTTCGCTTCGGACGGCAGTTTATAGGCGGCATGACCCCAATAGCCGTTCTTGAACGGTCCGAGCTGGCCGGATGCGACGAATTTCGTCAGTCGGATCTGGAGATCCTTGAAATAGCCGGGCGAGGACAACGGCCAAGAGGAGGCCGACTGCGCCAGCGCCGATGCCGCTTTCGGATCGGCTTTAAGTGCCGAGATCACGTCGACCCAGTCGAGCGCATGCAGATGATAAAAGTGCACGAGATGGTCATGCACCAGAAGGCACAGTTGCATGATGTTGCGGATCGAGTTGGCGTTCTCCGGAATGGTAATACCGAGCGCGTTCTCGACACCGCGGACTGAAGTGAGCGCATGCGTTCCAGTACAGACGCCGCAGATCCGCTCGGTGAAGGCCCAGGCGTCTCGCGGATCGCGGCCCTTCAAGATGGTTTCTATGCCGCGCCACATCGTGCCGGTGGAGACCGCATTGCGAATCACGTTGTCGGTGTCGACATTGACCTCGACCCGCATGTGACCTTCGATCCGGGTCAGCGGATCAACAACGATGCGCCTGCCGGAATGGTCGAGCTCGAACCCGTTGGGTGTCCGGATGCTCATCGCTTGCGGTCCCTGAAATCGGCTAGTGATCTTGGTGTGCGTCTTCGCGCTTGCTAGCGAGCCATTTTACGGCCGTCACTGCAGCATGCGCGGCGACGGCAGCCCCAACGGCGCCGGCCGCCGCCACGCCAATCTGGTCGGCATTTTTCTCGATGCCGAACTGTTTGATGTTGGTGAGGCGGTCGTAGAACGAGCCCTTGTCCCAGAAACCGTCTTCCGAGCAGCCGATGCAGCCGTGGCCGGACTGGATCGGGAAGGAGACGCCGCCATTCCAGCGCACCGTCGAACAGGCGTTGTAGGTAGTTGGTCCCTTGCAGCCGAGCTTGTACAGGCAATGTCCTTTGCGTGCCGCCTCGTCGTCCCATTCCTCGACGAACTGGCCTGCATCGAAATGCGGCCTCCGGTAGCATTTGTCGTGGATGCGCTGCGAATAGAACATCTTGGGCCGGCCCTGGCGATCGAGCTCAGGCAATCGGCCGAAGGTGGTGATGAAGGTGACGATACCAGTCATGACTTCTGCAATCGGTGGGCACCCCGGCACCTTGATGATCGGCTTGTTGGTTATGACCTTGTCGACGGGCGTTGCCTGCGTCGGATTGGGCCTGGCCGCCTGAACGCAGCCCCAAGAGGCGCACGTGCCCCAGGCTACGATCGCCATCGCATCCTCGGCCATCATCTTTAGCTTCTCGACGAATGGCTTTCCGCCGTGGATGCAGAACATACCGCCCTCGTTCAGGGGCGGATTGCCTTCGACTGCGAGTACGTACCGGCCCCTGTACTTGGCGCGGGTCTCCTGGAGGATCTCTTCGGCCTGATGTCCGGCCGCCGCCATAATGGTGTCGTCATAGTCGAGCGAGATCATCGACAGCATGGCATCCTTCACCAAGGGATGGGCGGAGCGGATGAAGCTCTCAGAGCAACAGGTGCATTCGAGCCCGTGCATCCAAATCACCGGCATTCGTGGCTCTGTTTCGAGCGCAGTTGCAATGCGGCTCGCCGCCAGCGGCCCAAGCCCGAGGCTCGCCGCCGTCAGGCTGCAGAATTTATGAAAGCTTCGGCGCGTGATGCCCTGTCGCCTGATTACGCTATAGAACGTTTCCGTCGCTGCGCCCATGCACTCTCTCGTCGCCGGCTTGAAGCATCGATGGACACACGGGCAGCAAGAAGCGGGCCAATCCTCGGTGCGTGAGCGACATCAATTCAGCTCTGACGCTTACCAGCTGGTCTTGGTTGATGACTTCACCAAGCGCGCTGCCTAGACGTCTAACCTTCTCTCTGTCTGCCTGAAGCGCAGATTTTTCCCAGTATCCATTTTCGCAAAAGCGGTCTTGCCGGCGCGATTAGCGTTAGGCCGCGATGAGGTGCGAGGCACGATTGGATGGCTCCGGCGACGACAGCAGATACACCGAGAAGACGACAGAGATCCCGATTATACGGCTATTCAGACTCTCGCATCTTAACTGGATTTCCCAAGCCCTCGATCGCCCGTGATCGCGGCGCGCAGATAGTTCAGCGCCGCTGGAAGCCGATTGGATTTATGTTCTTCCAAGAGTCATAACTCTCGAGCATGCGGAGCTCTGTACGATCGTCGCCCAGGCAAATATTGCGTGAGGAGCGAGATATTCGACGTAGACCGCATCAGCACATGCCCTCCCATTGGCTGTGGGTGAATTCGGTGCACTAGCCGCGACGTAAGTTGCCGCTACGCCGCCTTCCGGCTTTGCAGAGCCAATATCCATTATTTCTCTGACCGAATTCCTCAGCTCGACGTTTCAGATTCTACTATCGAGTCCATCTCGCGAGGTGATCTCTCCCCAAGCGATCCTACCGCTCGCACTGACGCTACTCTCGGCAACGCTGATCTTGCCATGCGCCGGATTTCGAGTTGGCACAGCTTGATGACAGGACGGCCGAAGCGCGGGCGAACGCGATCGCAGCGTAGTCATCCAACATACGCGTTCATATGTTTCCCGACGGTGGCCCGTTGAAAGTACCGCGGGGCGGCCCCGACGCCTGGACCTGGAAAACGCCGAGTCCGCCCCTACACCACCAGGGGGGCCTAGTGATGCTGGTTTGAATAAAGCAAGTGGTGTGCCGAGCCGCGCGTCCAGTTCTAGCAAGCTTCTCATAGCGTCCTCGGACCGCGTGAATTCAGGTGACTTGTATATATTCACGCCGATTGCGCGACCTTCATCAAGATCGAAGCGATCTCGGCGGGCCTTTTCGGCCATCTTGGGCAGCACATTTCTGTTCGGGTGCTCTTGCCTTGCAGTCATGTCGGGCCCACATTCTCGAACAGAGGACGCCACATGGCGCAAGCCAAGCGCGACGACTCCCGTTTACCTGCGCATGACGACGCCGAATATGCTCCTCGTCAAGGCGCTTCGCTCAGTCATTCTCGGACAATTTTGTCGCAAGCCGAACATCGCTCCGACTCGACTGCGACACTCTAGAAACTCCGACAGAGCACGACGTGCGTATGGGCCCAATGCTTGTACAGAACCACGCCGAGCACATCTGACGGCCTCGTCGATCCGACGTGTCTATGACAATACAGAAGTATTCACAACGACACTCGAATAATCAGCCTTCGCGACGGCAGATTACGCAGAGGTGGTGCAGCGGCCGGGCGTCCACACGAAATTGAAACATGGAGTGCGCCCAGCCTCGCACGCACGGCGAGATCTTGTGGTCGACCCGCCGTTGGCACACCTATTTGCGAACCTTGGACGGCGCATCGTCAGGCTTGAGGTGCCGCTTCCGAATGTTGTAGCTGACCACCCAGATCACGCCGACGGCGATCGGCACGAAGGCCGCGGTTACGGACGCCGGCTCTACGTGCAGTCCGACGTCCTGCGCCCCCTTTGCGAGATAGGCAAACAGGCTGACCACATAGTATCCGATGGCCCCGACTGACAATCCCTCCACCGTGGACTGCAGCCGAAGTTGCTGTCTCGTGCGCTCGTTGATCGAGTGTAGAAGATCGCGATTCTGTTGCTCGATTTCGACGTCGACGCGTGTTCGCAACAGATCGGCGGCACGAGCCAGCTTCTCTGATAGATTGGACTGACGTTCCTCCATCGTCGCGCAGGTTCGTATCGCGGGCGTCATACGGCGGGCCAGGAACGACGACCAAGTCGGATAACCCACGACGTCTTCGCCTTCGATAATCGACAGTCGGGATTGCACCAGCTCGTTATATGCTCTGCTGGCACCGAAACGGAATAGACTGCCGGCGACGTCTCTTTCGAAGGAGACGGCCAATGCGGTCAGTTCCTCGAGCAGATGGTTGTTGACCTTCAGCCCTTCGGCGCCCTGCATCTCCTCGAGCACTTCGACGAGACGGCGGTCGATTTGATCGACCGACGGCGCAAGCTCCAGCGCGGTCGACAGACCAAGCAGCGCCAACGAGCGGTATGTCTCGATTTCCAGAAGGCGCTGTACCAGGGCGCCGAGATCGTGTGGCGTCAGTCCAAGGTCGTAAACCAGAATTCTCGTGAAACCTTTTTCGTCTGCGCGAAAGTCGGAGGCCACAGCGCCTGCGCCTCCCTTGACGTTGACCATCGCCAGACTACTTTTGTCAAAAATCTGCTCGGCGCGTTCCGCTGGGGAAGCACCCCGCTCGACTTCCAACTTGATCGCGGCTAGCAATTCCCCGTTCTGCGATAGTGCGCGGATTAGTGATCGAACGCTCTCACGGACGTCGCCGAATTGCCGAGTTGCTGCACTGTTCGCTGTGCTCCAGATCCACGTAAACGTAGCAAATTCCGAATGCTGCTCCCAGCGCAGCACCACCGGACCGAACCCGATCTGATGATGTTTGGCGGACGCCTCCGGCGGCGGAACCTTATGCGCCCGACAGAACTCGATAAAGCGGCGGCGATCGCGCGCAGCATCGTCGCCCTTTGCGAGAAATACGAAGCGGACCATACCGAGGGATGAAACGAGGCCGGTAAACGGACGCGCATGCACTTCGCCGAGCACAGCGTCACGCTCAGGGTGCAGCTTGAATGTTGCTAAATCGACCATCGAGATCTCCCAAGTCAGCATCACCGCGAGCGGGATGATCGGCGTCCCCGAGCAGATGCATCCGGGGCCAAGCGATCAAGATCGGGTTGGCGGCCTTCGGCTGCTAAGAAAGCCCTTGCGTAAGCCAGATCGGAGCCTGCAAATTGATCTGGAACGAGCTCATCGAACTTCTGCCGAACTTGTCGGCCATTTCAGCCTTGCTCCGTACAGCCGTTTCGACGAGATGCGGCCACCGTTCGCCAGCAAAGGAGCCAGCGCCGCATCGCCGCTTTGGTGGATGAAGTTTCAAATGCGCCTCCATTCCGCAAGCTCAGGCGTCTCGAATTTGTGCAGTGCAGGATATGGGCCAGCGCAAGCGAGGCCGATTACTCAGGTTTTCTTAGGGCGATGTCGCCTTCGCAACAGATAGGTTGAATTGAAACAAGCCGCGCGTCTCGCTTCGAACACAAAACCCATGCTGCGCGCGCCATTCCAGGCGAAGCAGATAGGTCGGTAGTAATGGTCAGGGCCGCGCTGCTGTCTTACTGCAAAACGTGCAAACTATTTTTTTGTTGAATGGCTAGCTGAAGCAAACGGCACTTCGCTGACCGGCGGAGTCGCGGCTTCCTTCGATCCCGGCTTGCGCTCGACATGCACGCGCTGGCCGGCGAAGGGGCTGGCATGTCTGGCGTCGTGACCGACGGTGCGATGAAGAGCAACTGCCCGGCGCGATACGCTAACGAGTCCGCTCCGATAGCTTCCAGCGCCGGAAGGAGGCGCACCGTCGCAGATCAACGTCGGCGCCCCGCGGCGCTTTGATCGCCGCAGCCCTGCCATCAATTGCGCGTTGCGCCTAGGCCGACTTATGCCTTTTCGTCAATCCGCGGAGGTCCTGCCTTCCCCACGACGAAATAGACGAACCCGTAACCCGGGATGAACGCCGACAAGACGCAATTGAGGATGGACCTGTTTTGCAATCCTCGAATAATCCCCATTACCCGGCTAGCAAATACGGCAATCGTCAAAATCGAGTGCCAAAATGAACCCATAACCGAATCCCAATTTCCGACGCGTCAAGCGAGCTCCAATTAAAAACGGCCTCAGCTGGCCGGGGGGCAAATGCTGAGGCCGTTCGTAACTGCTCAAGCTGTTCTGCAGCTCGAAGCGTAGTTGAAACGCAACCTATGGCCGTTTGTTCCCGAACAGGAACGCCGGTCATTCGGCAGTCAGGGGCCAGTAGATTTTGGCCACGCGGCGCCCGCACAGCATCGTTCGTAGTAGGCCGCGATGTGATGGTAATGCCTGATTGCGTCGCGACGCCGAGGTCCCGCGGCGCTGGAGATCTGGAGGTAGTAGCTCCCGCCTCCCGACCTGTCCTCAAAAGACCGGATCGGCCTCGTCACCTTCAACTCTCGCCAAAATGAAGCCGAGCGGGGACACGGGGCGAGTTTTGGCACGCACACTGCTCTGAGAAGCAGCGACGTGATCAGACAATCGCAACCGCTATCTCATGCAGCCGCCATCGCGGCTAACGGAGCATCCCATGAGGTCCTATCTATATCGCGCTGCCGCCGTGCAGACGCTCGCCGAGGTCGGGAACGTCGAGGCGAATCTTAGAATCTGCGAGCACTATGTGAAACAGGCTGCCCTTCAAGACGTACGTCTCATTGTTTTTCCGGAGTGCATGAACGCCGGATATCTTTACGATTCAATTTCGCACGCTCGAGAGGTCGCGGAGCCAATCAACGGGCGCTTTATCAGCGGCCTTGCGAAACTCGCGCGCGAGAACGATATGTTCGTCGCCAGCGGCATGACCGAGTGGGATTCGAAAGCGGAGAAAGTGTTCAACACCGGGATACTGCTCGACAGAAAAGGAGAGCTTGTGGTCCACTATCACAAGCAATTCCTGACGACGCACGACCAGAATTGGTTCGCGTTCGGCGAGCGCGGTTTCCCGGTCGTCGAGACCGAGCTCGGCAGGGTCGGGCTCATGATCTGCTTCGATGGCCGCATCCCTGAGATTCCGCGCTGCACCGCCTTAAGTGGGGCACAGGTCATCATCGACATGGCCAACTTCTTCCTGATCGATCAGGCTGACATGTGGCGTCCTGCTCGAGCTTTCGAGAATGGTGTG